>JBIOYE010000016.1:0-4723 GCA_044870015.1 Candidatus Zixiibacteriota bacterium | reverse complement strand
CGGTCCAGGCCACACACAAAAAATTGTCAGCCACATCCGCCAGAGAAATCCACATCTTTTCGCCGTTCAAAACATAAAGGCCGTCTTTTTTATCTGCCGTGGCTTGGATACCGACTACATCGGAGCCGGCATTCGGCTCGGTCAGACCGAAAGAGCCGATTTTTTCACCTTTGGCTTGGGGTACTAAATATTTTTGCTTTTGGGCTTCATTTCCCCAGGTTAGAAAAGCCAAGCTGGTCAACCCGATATGCACCGAAAGAATTACGCGTAGTGAGGTATCGGCGTATTCTAACTCCTGGCAGGCGATTCCCAAGCTGATATAATCTAAGCCGGCTCCCCCGTATTTAGAAGGGATGCAGATTCCCAAAATATCCGCTTCTCCCAGCTTTTTTAAAATGGTAGGGTCAAACTGCTCTTTGCGGTCCCTTTCCCGAATGAAAGGGAGAACTTCTTTTTTGCCGAAATCCTGCACCAGTTTGAAAACCGCCTTATGTTCCTCTGTCCAGGTAAAATCAAGCATCGACTCTCCTTTTTTTAGTTTCAGAAACTACATTATAAGCAGAGTCGGGCTTTAAATCAAGGCGATGGCTTCAATTTCTATTTTGGCTCCCTTGGGCAGTCCTTCTACTTCTACGGTGGAACGGGCCGGTGGGTTTTCTTTAAAAAAGCTGGCATATGCCTCATTCATCAAGCCGAAATCATCCAGCTCTTTCATGAAAACCGTGGTTTTGACTACCTTATCCAGGCCGGAGCCGCAGGCTTCCAGAATATTTTTCATATTCTCCAGGGCTTGTTTGGTCTCTTCGGTGGTTCCCCCTCTTACAATCTCTTTGGTTTGAGGGTTCATCCCGATCTGGCCGGAGACAAAGATTAAATTATGCTCTTCTATTACCACTGCCTGAGAATATGGTCCCACCGCCCCCGGTGCTTTCGGAGTAGAAACTATTTTTTTATTCATACTACACCTCCCTAAAGACTTTAAAATTTTTTGATATGCTAAAACCGTAGAGAGCAAAGGGTAGATTAAGCTTTAAGACTTGGTCTTAAATTCAGGCCCTCCCTTTTTAAGTTTTTATTTTTGACAATTCTTAAGCCAAATATTTCCGCAAACTCTTCAACCATTTTATCTTTGACCTCTTGAAGATCAACTTTTCTTTTTAAAAGCTCTGCTAAGGAAGTTACTTTTTTATCCAGCATTCCGCAAGGGTGAATGTAGCCAAAATATTTCAAATCGGTGTTGACATTCAGAGCCAGCCCATGAAAGGTAATCCATTTTTTAGCCGCCACTCCGATGGAGGCAACTTTTTTGTAGTCGACCCAAACGCCGGTTAATCCTTTAATTCTCTCCGCCTGTAAATTATAATTTTCAACCGTCTTTATAATCACTTCTTCTAACTGTCTTAAAAATAAATGGGTGTCCTGTTTATAATTATTTAAATCGAAAATCGGATAAGCCACCAGTTGTCCCGGTCCGTGATAGGTGACGTCTCCCCCTCTTTCTATATAATGCAGTTGTATCTTTAATTGTTCCATCTGTTCTTTATCCAGGAGGATATTTTCCAGATGAGATGAGCGGCCTAAGGTTATTACCGGATTATGCTCCACCAGAAGCAAAATTTCCGGCAGATTTTCTTTGTGCTTTTGCTCGACCAACTGATGCTGGAGCTCTAAAGTTTCCTTATAATCTTTCAAACCTAAATCAAAAACCTGACACTCTGGCATAATTACTTATTGAGGTTATGGATGGCTTTTTTATTGACAGCTAAACTGGCTTCTTTGATCATTTCTGATAAGGTGGGGTGGACCTGGATAATTTCTGCCACGTCTTCCACTCTGGCATCTAGTCCCATAGCTACGGTGATGGAAGAGATTAGCTCACTTGCCAAAGCACCGATTATATGCGCTCCCAGAATTTCATCTGACTCGGAATCGGCAATGATTTTGACCATCCCTTCCTGCTCATCCATCCCGATAGCTCTTCCAATGGCACGATAGGGGTAGGTTCCCACTTTGATCTTGAATCCCTGGTCGGTAGCCTCTTTTTCGGTTAAGCCGACACCGGCTACCTCCGGTTGGGTGAAGATGGCATAGGGAACCACCCTGTAATCCATCACCGCATCCATACCGGAAGCAACTTCAGCCGCCACTTCTCCTTCTCTGAAGGCCTTGTGAGCCAAAAGCTGTTTTCCGGCGCAATCCCCCACTGCAAAAATATTTTTGAAATTGGTCTGCATTCTTTCATTGACTTTTATGAATCCCCGGTTATCGGTCTCTATTCCGATTTTTTCTAAACCTAAACCACCCGTGGTGGCTTTATGCCCGATAGCTACTAAAATTGAATCAAATGTCATATTTTCAGATTTGCCGTCAGAAGTCACAGCGACCTGCACCTGGTTGTTTTTAGTGACAGAAGCATTATCCACCTTGGTCTTGGTTAAAATATTAATCCCCTTCTTTTTGAATCTGTCATGAGCCATTTTGGCAATTTGAGCATCGGTGGCTAAAAAGATAGAGTCCTGCATTTCCATCACTGTCACTTCAGACCCCAAGCTGTGGTAAACTACCGCCATTTCCATTCCAACGTAACCGCCGCCTACTACTAACATCTTTTTGGGGACAAAAGGAATTTCTAAGGCCTCTTTGCTGGTGATAATCAGTTTTCCGTCCAGAGGCAAAGAGGGAGGAGAAAAAGGGAGCGACCCGGTTGAAATTATAATATTTTCTGCTGTGATTCGGACTTCTTCTCCCTGGGAAGTTTTAACATTAACTACGTTCGGCTCCACAAATGAGGCTTCACCCAAAATCATCGTGGCGCCGTTATGCTTCAGCAAAGTTTCCACTCCCAGAACCAACTGCTTGACCACTTTTCCTTTCTTCTCCAGCAGTAAATTGGTATCAATGGAAATTTTTTCAGCTTTAATCCCGTATTTCTCCCCTTTGTGGATAGTTTCTATGATTTCACTGGCATACAGTAGCGCTTTGGAGGGTATACAGCCGTAATTTAAACACAAGCCGCCCCATTTATCTTTTTCTACTATGATTACCTTTTTCTTCAGCTGGCAAGCCCGGATAGCGGCCACATAACCGCCGGGACCTGCTCCGATGACTAAAATATCACATTTTTGTTCAGCGGGCATTTAAATTCCTTTGAGCAATTTTTTAACCTGAAGTTGAAATAAAGAGTGGGAAATTTTTTCTTTGAAACTTAAGGTTTCCCTTAAATCACATGATATTTAACAACCACTCTTCCGGACTTTCTAAATAATATTTAACTCTCTGCAGGAACTGAACCGCATAATGCCCGTCAATTAACCTATGGTCAAAGGATAGACACATAGTCATCATGGGCCTTATGACAATCTGGTCATCTACCACTACCGCTCTTTTTTGAATCATATGAATTCCTAAAATTCCCACTTCCGGGTAGTTGATAATCGGAGTGGATGCCAAGGCCCCGAACATCCCGGCGTTGGTGATGGTGAAAGTGGAACCCTGAATATCATTTAAAGACAGCTTATCAGCCCGGGCTTTGTCCCCTAATTCATTTATCTCTCTGGTGATTTCTAAAATCGATTTTTTGTCACAATCCCGGACCACTACTACGATTAAGCCAATATCTCGTCCCACTGCCATTCCCAGGTGGTAATATTTCTTGACAATCATATTTTCTTCAGTCATGGAAGCATTCATGTGAGGATACTCCTTCAGGGCGAAAATCGTGGCTTTCATTATAAACGGCATGTACGTCAATTTCAGATTATGTTTCTTCTGGAATGGCTCTTTTAATTTTTCTCTGATTTCGACTAACTTCTTCATATCCGCCTCATCCCAGGTGGTCACATGCGGGGCCGTGTGCTTGCTTTTGACCATATGCTCCGCAATCTTTTTGCGCACGAAAGTTAGAGGAATGACCTCTTCTAAAGGACCAGCTGAAACTGGAGCGGGAGAAGGTTTGGACTCCATAACGGGAGCTTCGGTGGCGACTGGAGCAGCTTTTTTATCCAGATAAGCCAAAATATCTTCTCTGGTAATTCTTCCACTTGAACCGGTTCCGGTAATTTTAGAAATATCTATATTATTTTCTTTGACCAGCCTTCTGACAGCCGGTGACAATCTGGCCTGGTCGGTTTTATCGTCTTCGACAGCTACTGCAGTTGAAGCTCTTACTTCCGGCTTAGTTTGAGTCGGTTGAGGCTTTACTTCAGTTTTAGCAGGAGCAGGAGAACTGGAAGAGGAAATATTGGATACCGATTCGCCGACTTCGGCTAAGATGCCGATTTCCTGTCCGATAGGGACAACCGTGTTTTCCGGAACTAAAATTTTGGCTAAAACTCCGGCTTTGGGGGAAGGGATTTCGACATTGATTTTGTCGGTCATTATTTCCACAATCGGCTCATCTTTGGCGACTTTCTCCCCTTCTTTTTTGAGCCACTTTCCTACCGTACCTTCGACTACCGATTCACCTAATTGTGGAACCACTATCGGAATAGGCATTAAACCTCCTTATTAACTAATAGGCCATGGTCTCTTTGACCGCTTTGATGATTTTATCCGCATTGGGCAACCAGAAATGCTCCAGCGGCGGCGAAAATGGAATCGGTGGTGTGTCCGGAGCAGTCACTCTTTTGATGGGAGCATCTAAGTACTCAAAAGCTTCTTCAGTGATAATCGAGGAAATCTCTCCGGCCACCCCTCCGGTCTTGGGAGCTTCCTGAACTATGAT
>JBIOYE010000015.1:0-4602 GCA_044870015.1 Candidatus Zixiibacteriota bacterium | reverse complement strand
ACTCCTCGACAACTAACCCCACTCTATCCCTCCCCTTAAAGGAGAGGGAACGTTTTGTCATTCTGAGTCCCGACCCCTGCGGGATGGTGTCCCAAAGGGATGGTCATAGACTACTGTCATAGTCTATCCAGTAGACTGACGCCTTGACCTATAACCATAAATCGGGACGAAGAATCTCAGTTTTCATAAATATAAGATCCTTTGACAAGCTCAGGACAATGTCCTTCACTGCGTTTACCCTGAAAGAATTGAAGGGTTCAGGATGACAACCATCTACCTCCACCTTTACATCCCCTCACACACAGAGGGAACTGCTTAAGATATTCCGAATTAAACCGAAAAAATTAGAAGGAGAGGGGATGCCCCGCTTGAAGAAGTGGGGGATTTTCCCCCCTTTGGGATAAAACTATAAAAAAATGACATTCATAGCCCCCTTGGGAAGAGTATCAGCCATCAACACCGCGGAAGGGACCTACCATATCCAGACCGAGTTCGCCTTACGCCCGGAACCCAGAGTCACCACCACCGTAATTTTCAACGGTCGGGTGGTTCACAAAGACAACTATGCCTGCTCCCCGGAAATACTGGAAGAAGCCAGCCGGGACCTGCTGGATACTATTCTGGCAGAACAGCATAAAAAAGTAAAGGATGCCCTCCAGAAACAAAAAGGTGGAAATGTCACCGGCACCCAGCCGGAAAAAGCCCCGGCTCCGGTAGATAAAAGCCAGCAGACTGACATCATCCGGGAGAATTTAGCCAAAATCAAAGGAGTAAAAGAGGTGGTAGTTTTGGACCCAGCCAGCTTGAAAAAATCGACCAAATTTGAGGCCTCGCTTTACTCCAGCAATTATGAAAATCTGGTCTCCAAGGTCTTGAACTTTGCCTTGGAGATTCAAAATTTATCCAGATTAGGAAACGTGAAAGAAGCCCGGGGAGTCTGGCAAAATTCCCCTTTTTTGATTTTGGGAAATCTATCGCCGGCTCTGGCTCTGTTTTTAGAAAAGGACGTTGATTTTGCCAGTGTCCAAACCCCCATACAGATCGTCTTAGCCAAACATTATGCTGAATGAAGCCTTATACCAGTTAAAATCGGTGCCGGGAGTCTCCGGAGTCTTGGTTTTGGACAAAACCAAAAACAGCACCTATCAGCTCCTTCCGGCCTCCTTTTCCCAGATGGCCATCAAAAATTTGGCGGTCCGGCTTTTGGAGTTGACCCGGGACTGGTCCGAATCCCAGAAAATAGAACTAAAATTCGACAACGGTTTGGCCTGGGTCATCAACTTAGATAAAGTGTCAGTCTTAATCTTAGCCCGCAGAGATCTATCCCTGCCGGATTTGAACTTAGTCTTAAAATCGGCTTTGGTCTCCATCGAAAAAAGACTGCATAAGGCAACCCCGGATTTTGTTCCGTCCGAGCTTAACCGGGAAGCCCCTTTTAAAAAAGGGATAGAAAACCATATCCTGGTTTCCGCTTTCAATCAGGTGGCCAGCAAATACCGGGAAGCTCTGGGCAGTTTTACGGTCACCAAGAATTTGAGAAAATCCAAAGATAAAATCTTACCCCAATTTCCTTTTCTGACCAATTTTTTTGTAGACAATTACGGAGCTGTATCCTTATTAGCCGGGCATATCACTGCCACCGATTACCAGCTTTTAGAAGGGATAGCCCACTGGCTGAAAGGGTTTAAAGCTCTGTGCGACGTGGCCACCGAAGGGGTCTTGCGAGAAACTTCCATCCGGGATATGACCTCTCCTTATAAAATGGATTTGGAGAATTCCGGGTTTTATAATATATTGGACCAGGCAGTTTACGAATAGACAAATATAAAGGAGAGAGTATCTATTTGAAAAACGCTCCCTTAACGTCACGTTAAAGGATTTTTGCAGCCACCGGTTGTGTTTTGCTTTCGCTCCTTCCGGGTGGAGATCATGGCGTACGCGCAACAACTAGGGGCGACCTTCATCAGTCGCTTGTAAGAGGTTTTTCAAATCCAACCCTCTCCTCAAAACCCAAAGATATATAAAATATATAAAAAAGCAAGCTTTTTTTAACATGAACTTAGGTCTAGGCGTAGACATAGTGGCAGTCCCCCGCATCAGAAAAGCCCTGAAAAATAAAAAGTTCAAAGACAAAATCTTCACTACCCAAGAGATTTCATACTGCCAAAGCCGAAAAAATCCGGAAATTTACTTTGCGGCCCGTTTTGCGGCCAAGGAGGCAGTTAAAAAGGCCTTGGCCGGTAAATTGAAGAAAATCGACTGGAAAGAAGTCGAAGTTGCCCATAATAGGGATAGTTCCCCTAAGATAAATTTGGACCCCCAAGTCAGAAAAAAGTTGAAAAATCCCAAAATTTTGATTACCCTGTCCCACACTCATGAATTTGCGGTGGCGGTGGCGTATTTAATTAAAACTTAGGATGAAATCGACCAAGGGAAACGAAGTTTTAGGTATATTCAAAAAGAACAGAGCCCTGCTTGCGGGGCATTTCCTGCTCTCCTCCGGTCTGCACAGTCCGGTTTATTTTGAAAAATTCCAGGTTTTGAAAAACCCGGTTTATATTCAAAAATTATGCAAAAAATTAGCCAATCTTTTTAAAAAAGAAAAAGCGCAGCTAGTCATCGGTCCAGCCACCGGGGGAATTCTTCTGGCTTTCGAAGTGGCTAAAAATTTAAAAACCAACTTTGTATTCGCAGAATCTGAAAACGGTCAGAGAGTGCTGAAAAGAGGATTTGAAATAAAGCCGGGTCAAAGAGTTTTAATTGTAGACGACGTCCTGACCACGGGAGGTTCGGTCAAAGAAGTAATTAACCTGGTGGAAAGATATCAGGGGAAAATTGTGGGAATCGGATTTATTCTAGACCGCAGCGGCGGGAAAGTCTCCTTCAGCTACCCCATAAAATCCCTGGCCACGGTTTCAGCTGAAACCTATCCACCTACAAATTGTCCTCTGTGCCAGAAGAACCTTCCTCTAACGAAACCGGGCAGCCGGGAAGTTAAATAAATCCGGGTTTAAGATTTAACTTGACAAAAGCAAAATAATTTCTATCTTAGGTTTATCTTTTGCCTAAGAATAGGATTCTGATGGTCAACAATAGTCAAATTGGAATCTATTATTGACCATATTTGACTAAAGAAAAAAGAATACAAGTATTTGAATGTTGAGAATGGTGGTAGGGTTAGGAAATCCACCCAGAAAATACCAAGACACCAGACACAATTTAGGATATAAGGTTTTGGATTTACTTTTGGAAAATTTTAAGCTGAAATTAAAAGCCGGCAGAGGGGATTATCACCTTGCCGCTACCGAAATTGATAACCGAGACATATATCTGGTCAAGCCCAGCACTTATATGAACGACTCCGGAGTGGCGGTCCCTCAGGCAACAGAAAAATTCGGAATCAATCCGGAGGAGCTTTTAGTTGTCTGCGACGATTTCAATTTGCCTCTGGGAAAAATCAGAATCAGAGAAAGAGGTTCGGAAGGCGGGCACAAAGGTCTAGGGTCTATAATTTACCACCTAAATTCCCAGGAATTTCCCCGGATACGGCTGGGAATCGGTTTGCCCCCGGCGGGTGTTCCGGCAGAAGAATATGTGCTGGAGAAATTTAAGCCGGAAGAGAAAAAAATCGTAAATGAAATGTTAGAAAGGGCCTGCCAGGCAGTAATGACTGCCCTGACTTTAGGGCTAGCAGAAAGCATGCAGAAATTTAATTGAGTGATTTGAAAAAAACACCATAAATGGCTCGACCAGCTCGCCATGAATGATTCGGTAAACTCATAATGATGGTTCGATAAACTCACCATAAAGGAGGAAAAGATTGAAAAAATACGAAACCACATTTGTATTAGATTCGACTTTAGACAATGATTCTATTGAAAAGGAGATAAAAAAAGTAAGCGAGGTTATCACCAATTCCGGCGGCAATATCCTAAAATCAGAAAAATGGGGGGTAAAAAGATTTGCCTACCCCATCGCCGGAAAACAGCAGGGTTTTTACACCTATATCGTATTTGAAGGAAGTCCCAAAACTCCGCCGGAACTGGAGAAAGTCTACAAGCTCAACGAAGCTTGCCTCAGATTTTTGACCGTAATCCACAGCGGAGAGGAGCCAAGCGCGGTTACAGAGAAAAAGCCGGAAGTAACTACAGGTGCTAAATAGAAAAGGACTCTAGATAGGAGGTCTAAAATGTCCCAAACCAAACTCCCCAGTCTCAACAAGGTGATTATCATTGGAAATTTAACCAGGGACCCGGAATTAAGGTTTACCCAGTCAGGAGTACCGGTGGTCAACTTTAAAATCGCCTCCAATAAAAAATACAAAGACAGCTTGGGAATGGTAAAAGAAGACGTATGCTATATCGGCGTGGTGGCCTGGGAAAAATTGGCCGAAAGCTGCCGGGATTATTTGAAAAAAGGAAGCGCGGTTTTGGTGGAAGGGGAATTGAGAAGCCGCCTGAAAGAAAATGAAGACGGAACCAAAAGAAATTTCGTGGAAATCAAGGCCTTTTACATCCAGTTCCTGGATAAAAAAGGAGAGACCATAGCCCTGGAGAGCAACTCCAATCTGGAATCCACGGTTTCGGGAAATGAAACCGACAG
>JBIOYE010000014.1:0-7693 GCA_044870015.1 Candidatus Zixiibacteriota bacterium | reverse complement strand
ACGACCCTATTGGATAAATTTCAAAAAGCCGGTGAACACCAAATAGTGTGGAATGGGCTAGACAGCAAAGGAAATCAAATTGCCAGTGGAGTTTACTTTTATCGGATCCGGACAGAGAACCTGCAGGTAACAAAAAAGATGACACTTCTACGTTAAAACGAGAAAGTGAGGTTAGAAATGTCGGCTAAAAAATTAAACAGTATATTCCTTGTACTTGTTTTTGTTTCATTCTTGGTCAGTGCAGTAAACTCTGCCGTCTTTGAATCAGAGCTAAACAGGTTCAGCTCAGTAAAAACTGATCAAGGAAAAAATGTCGGTTTTCTTTTGAGACTCGATTTACCAACTGACATGGTGGGCTCAAGAATCGACCAAGCAGAAATTTCTTTTCTGTTTAAAGGCGACTCATGTAAGAGCGATTACTTAACTCTGGACGTCCACCCTCTTACTATTCCTTTGCTTAATGGAACGGATTTTGTAAGACCAGAATCAATTGATTTTGATGAATCCCGTCTGGGTTTTCGTTCCTTGAGACTTAATGAATACGAATGGACTGACATTAGAATTGATGAAATTGTTTCACTCTGGAACTCCAACGGCTTATCTAATTTGGGATTGGTTGTGCAGATCATGGATTCGGAATGTGCCAATGTGTACCTGCGGACAGCAGATGGGGGTCTTACGGGAGTAATTGCCAAAGTGAGAATCTTCTATACGATGCCAGAGGTTAAGAAGTAATTTTGCGAATTTCATAGTAATCACAAGGCCAGTTTCTCCTAAGGGGCTGGCTTTATTTTTTAAGGTTAATCAACTGTTGTAATATTTAATAAGTAAATTGAACTTCCACCGGAATAGAAGTAATTATCCTTTTCTTCCCATCCCACCCAACCAAAATTCGGGCGTAAAACTTCCCTCCCTCTTTAATCTGGGGAGAGAAAACTTTAATTCTGTCATTGATGAAGTTTAACTCCTTTGATTCCTGGGAAATAATTTCAGCCACCACAGAATCACCATTCAAACACTCCAAATCAAAGGTGTGCAGCTCATTTTTAGTCTGGTCGTAATACAAAGTCAGTTTCTCAATTTTGAAATTCTTAATTTTCTTTTTAGAATTATTCTCCAGCTTAATATCCAGAGTCAGATTAAAGGGAGGTCCGGCATCACTCATTTTAGGCATAAAATCCTGCCACAGATATAGATTTGTGGTAAATTTAATTTTGTCTATAATCTGAACCGAATCCTCTTCGGTGGGAAATTTATTAGGTGGAGGAACCGAGACCAGATTTTTATTTTTAGCGGCACAACTTAGCAAGACAACTGCCGTAGCGAGAAAGAGAATAATTCTATAAAACATAATCACAATCTAAATACGTCAAAAACTTCTCCCTCACTCTCCCATAATTTTAATCAGCATTCTTTTCTTTCTCTGCCCGTCAAACTCGGCATAATAAATCTGTTGCCAAGGACCCAGATCCAGTTTTCCCTCGGTAATGGGGACGATCACCTGGTGATGCATAAGCAGATTTTTTAGATGAGCATCTCCGTTGGACTCACCGGTGCGGTGATGACGATAATCACGGCCGGAAGGAGCTAATTTTTCCAGCCATTCATCAATATCAGCAATCAGACCGGATTCCGCATCGTTGACATAGACCGAAGCGGTGATGTGCATGGCCGAAACTAAGGCCATGCCTTCTTTGACACCGCTTTTTTCCAGGGTTTTCTCCACCTGGTCCGTGACGTTGATATATTCTCTGGGCTTTTTAGTATTAAACCAGATATATTCCGTGTGAGATTTCAACTCCTAAGCCTCCAGTTTTTTATATGCGACTGAATTGCGATAAGATTTTTTAAATCCGCTTAATCCGTTTAATCTGCTGTGAATCTCACTCAATACCCATAAAATAGCCGCTATCCGGGGGCTTTATACCCAGCATCCGCACATAGGTGTAAATCTGGGCCAGATGATGCATCTGATGCTCCAGCTCCCCCATGAATAAATGAAAGACCGACCTGATTCCGGCTATGGTGGAAACTTTCTTGGAGAAAATCTTTTCGTCCTTGAAAAGTTCTTTGGTATCCCCGAAAGTAGATTGAATGTATTGCCTCAAATCCTCTTTGGTTTCAGGAGATTCGGCCATAAATCTCTTGTAATCCGAAATATTCATTTTACCCAGCTTAGCCACCGTGAGGTAAAATTTCTGGTTGGCGTACAGATGCTTGAATAAATCTCCCAGAGAGTAAAGCTCCTTTACCGGTCTGTAACCTAACTGGTCCGGGGGAACTAACTCCAGAGTGGCTAAATTCAGCTTATGAATCTCCTCCAGATATAAAAAAAGCTGTTTAGGACTCAAAAATTTCTCGTTCACCACAGGTTTCCTATTCCAGTCACTCTAAAGCAAAATTCTACGGCATGGGCTTTTTCTTCTTAATAACCTTCAGGATAATAGCCAGGAGAATGACAATGATAACTATAATCAATAAAGTCTTCATCTTTACCTCCTTGTCGGTTTGAGGTTCTTGCGCTAAAAATAAGAGGGCTGGTTTTATTTGTCAATCAGATTTTTAGACTAAATCTACATCCGGAGGAGTGAAGCCGGCCTGCCTTAAAAGCAGGCAGATCTGACCCCGGTGGTGGAATTCGTGGGTCAAAACGTGCATCAGAACCTTTTGAATCTGAAATTCGTAAGTTTTTCCCTTCAGGTTACGGGTAATCCTGTCTTTTAAAGTATTGTGGTTGGCTTCCACATAATCCAGAGTTTGCTTTTGCAGTTTTTCCCAGATTCTTCTGAAATCCTGGACGGAAGCAAAATCCGAAAAATTATAATCCCGGTAGGGCTCATCCTTTAAAACCCCTTTCACCCACCAGTCCTCGGTCTCCTGAATGTGAGCTAACATATTCCGGATGGAGCTATATCCCAATTTTGACTCCACGGTCAGTTTTTCAAACGGAACCGACTCCAAAAATTTTAACAGCCGCTCCCGGACGTTTAAATTGAGAATGTAAAATTCTTTATAATCCATAATCCTTAGTCCCTAATCCCTGCTTTAAATTCCCCATCCTCCACCCACCGGAATATTCGCCCCGGTAATATAATCAGATTCCAGAGAAGCTAAAAACAAAATGACGCGTGCTACTTCCTCCGGCCTGGCAAATCTACCCATTGGGCATAATCTAATCAAATCTTTTTTCTCGGCTGGAGACATTATCCCAGTATCAACGATTCCCGGACCGACTGAATTGACTGTGATTCCATTTTTCACCTCTTCTGCTGCCAAGCTTTTGGTCAGAATTAAAACGCCGGTTTTAGCGGCGGTGTAGTGGGCAACCTTAGGGGCTGCGGCCTGTTTATCCACTGTGGCCACGGTCATATTGATAATTCTGCCCCATTTTCTTCTCCTCATGCCCGGCAGAGCCGCTTGGGAGCAGAGAAAAACAGACGTGAGGTTGGTTTCGATGATATCCTTCCATTCATTATAGCTGGTATGATAGATTGATTTGATGATAAAATTCCCCACGTTGTTGACCAGGATGTCAACTTTCCCGAATCTTTTTTCTGCCTGCTTAAACAGCTTTGCAACCTCATTTGGCTTGGTCACATCCGCCTTGATAACCAGAGTTTCTCTTCCCATATTTTCGATGTCTTTAGATAAACTTAGAGCCTCTCTTTTGCTGGTTCTGTAGTTTATCACAATATCAGCTCCGGCTTGAGCCAGAGCTAGGGCTGTCCAGTTTCCAATTCTCTTGGCACAGCCGGTGACTAAGGCAACTTTTCCTTTTAGAGACATTTTTCAATCATTTTTGCAAAGCCCTACTTATGTCCTCCACTGCCATAATTAGCGAGCGGACTAACCCCTCCCTATTTATGGTGAGCTCAGCCGAACCAGCCCTCCCCTTAAAGGAGAGGGAATCATGAACAAGCATTCTGGAATTTAAAATTATAGCCTCAAATGTCAAATAAAAAAATCCCCCTGATTTCTCAGAGGGATTTTCTTTACTTGTGTTCGTTCTGTAGCAGTAATTAAGCCATAGCCGGTCTGGTGTCCTTGACTAAGAATTTGGTAATCAATTCAATTAAAAATCCACAGCCCATTCCGGTCAGCCAAAATACCCAGAAGTTAGGCATGAAAAAGGCCAATGGTAAACTTACTAATGCTCCCACGAATATTCCATGGACTAAATAGTTGACTCTCCAGCCGGAGATTCCCAGGACGAATCCCAGAATCACTCGGTCCAAAATCACAGCCAAAGTAACGGCGGAGGTAAAACCACTGGCAGCTGTCACTGTGGAATTCTTGGTCAAAAACCAGCTAGCCACACCCAACAGAATGCCTAAAAATGTGGTAGTTACTATTCTTTTGCTGTTCATCTACTCCCTCCTTTATTTAGGGTAGTTTAATACCCGTTTTGATTCATTATCGACCAAATAAGTCTTCATTTTAGTCGAATTCTGAGCTTTTTTTGGGTCAATCTGGCTAATATTTTACACCAAACGACTTCTTGGCTTTAGGAACCGGTCGGCCCGGAGTCTGTTTACCGGAAAATCTGGACGGTCTGGTGTTCGCTTTTCTTTCCTGCCTTTTCTTGTATAAAATTGCGATGCATCCAATCAGGGCTAATATTAGAATAAGGTCTGAAAATGACATAGCACCTCCTTTTATGGTGAGCTTGTCGAACCATAAATTGACTAAAGTAGGTTATCGGCAAATGGAGGTAAAAATGAAGCCTAATTCATATCACTTATGGCCGAATAAAAAAACCCCCCGACTTCTCGGAGGGATTTTTTCTAGGTCTACTTGAAATTAGAACAGGACTACAAATCCGGCCCAGCCGTTGACTGAAGAAAGCCAGCGGGAGAAACTGACATCTTCTGATCCGGCTCCAAAGTCAGAGTTAAAAGAGCTCTTTACATAACTCCATTTCTTACCCATACTGCCGTTCAAACCAAAGCTCTTTCCGACCTTGGCAATTACACCGATACGGCCGTCCAGTGAAAAAGAGCTGGCCCGGGGGTTATCATCATTTACCCCTGAGAAAGCAGCGTCGTCTACCTTGGATTTAGCCGAGGCGAATTCAAAACCAGGCCCCAGGTATAATCCCAGCTTATCCGTGATATTGATAGTATGGTCCAAGCCCAGTCTTAGCCCAAAGGCGGAGTAACTAAGTTTTGTTTCCCCCAGCGAACCGAAATCTCCCTTGTCACTGCCGAATCCGAAGAATCCACCCAAACCAAGGGCCCAGTTCTCGGAAAACCCGTAGCGGAACTCTCCACCAAATCCCAGCAAGTCGTTGTCGCTAACAAGACCTCCCATGGTGCCTCCGGCCACAAACAGAGTATCCACTGTAGGGGCTGTAAAATGGGTCAGGCCGAAGGCAAACTGCCCCTTCCCCTTGGCGAATATTCCACCCATCTGGGCCGAAGCTATGGACGCTACCAAGAGCATCCCTACTACCAAAACCATTACCATTCCTTTTTTCAAATCTCCTCCTTATGTTAGGGTTGAAGGTTAATGGTTTGTTTGAATAACTGCTGAACGAAATTTACAGGATAGCCTGACCAATGTCAAGTGAAAAATATCACAAAGAGGAAAAATTATCAATATGTCGTAAGTTATTAATATGTAAACTATTAACTCAACGAGGAGAAGTGAGTATAACTGGGGAGTCACATTGGGAGATAGGTTCTGACATTAAACTAGGTTTAAGACCCTGTTCCAGCTCCAGTAAGTATTTCTTGCGCCAGAGTTTCCCGCCATAACCGCACAGGTTGCCGTTGGCTTCAATCACCCGATGGCAGGGTATGACAATACCTAGATAATTGGCACCATTGGCCCGTCCCACTGCCCGGTCAGCGCCCGGCTTGCCTAAAAATTTAGCAATTTGTCCATAGGACCTGGTCTGGCCGTAGGGAATGAGAAGCAGTTGCTCCCAGGTCTTTTGTTCAAATGGGGTACCGGTAACGTCAATTGCAGTATCAAATTTTTTCAACTTTCCGGCAAAATAATCCCCGAGTTCAGATTCAAGCTGGTTCAAATGCTTATTATTCCCCTTCTGCAGGGATACTTTGTATCTTTTTTCTACCCTGCGCAAAATTGTCTCGACACCGCCCCGGTCATGCCATTCCAAAAAGGAGACTCCTTGGGCCGTGGCGCCGGCAATCATATCCCCTAAGGGACTTTCTAAATTACGACACCATTTTATGGTGAGCTTGTTCACTCTGACCCCGATTCATCGGGGGAACGAGCCGAACCATTGTGTTTTTTTGCATAATACCTCCCCGGTGGTTGACCGAATTGACGGACAAATGCTTCTTGAAAGCCGCTGGCTGACTCATAGCCGGATTCATAAGCGGCTGAAAGATAATCTTCGCCTGATTCCAAAAGCTCTCGGGCATGGCTAAGACGTAAGCGTCTGTGAAATGACAGAGGGGTAATCTCCATATGGGTTTTGAAATATCGACGGACCGTGGATATATCCACTCCGGATAGCTGGATAAGTTTATCTTCGTTTAAACGTTCGGTGCGGTTGGCTCTCATGAATTTTAAAACCGAATGCAGCCACTCCGGCAAAACATCCGGAAACTTCTCGGATTTGCAGCGTTTACATCCTCGCAGTCCTGCGGCGATGGCTTCCTCTCTGGTGGGATAGAAGACCACGTTTTCCAGCTTGGGCTTTCTGGCTTTGCAGGAAGGGAGACAGTATATGCCGGTGGAGTGGACGCCTACATAGAACTTACCGTCATAGCTGGAGTCATTTTTCAGCATGGCTTTGACCATTTCTTGATAACTTAATTTTAGCATGCTGGCAATTTAATGGCTAATGTTTTGGCTGTCCACCGATTTTCGAGCAAGTAATTAATTTAGAAGAACCCGCTAGCAGAAAAACGATTACATGTTTTCTACTTTAAGGGCATTGGTAGGCCAAGTTTTTCTAAGGGAATATAATTAAAATAATAGGAACAACGCACACTAATTATGTAATCAAGCACATCCTTATATTTCGGATTTCTAAACCATTCACCCAAAAGATATATATATTCGACTTCAATATTTGCTCGTGAAAATAATTTTTGGTATTGCTTCTTTTTAAAATCACAAGTTTGTAATTTCTCATCTACAGATCCTTCAACTTCTTGAAATTTGCATTCGATAACGTATAATGTATTTTTCACAATTACATAGATAGAATCATCGGGAAACAGTCTCCTTGATATAACCTCCTTCCAGTCGATTTTTAACTCTTCAAGAAATTTATAAAGTCCATTCTTTTTAAAAATTCTGCCAACAAGATTGCCTTTGAAATAAACCTCTCCCTTTTTTACTTCGTATCCTTTTTGTGTGTTGAGGAATGTACCTAGATCTGTCTTGCCTTCAAAAAATAGCCCTGTTTTTGTCCTGCCGCCGCCGGTTCCTCCCTTTTTCATAGGAGCATATTTATTCTCATCGTTTCTGTCTAAACATGCAATAAATTCAACTCAATAGAATTGGGCTTCTTATTTTGCATTAAGGCTTTTTTACCCTTTTTGCAGATTAAAACAATCGAATCATATCCTAATGACAACGCCTTCTGAGACATTTCTGCATCCAAAGCAATTCTTTTTTTATAGAAATTATCATCGTCATCAGGATTTTTTAACATCTTCGCTTTTGCAGTTTGTCCAAAAAGAGCTTTTAAGATTTCTTGTTCTGAAAATCC
>JBIOYE010000013.1:0-10637 GCA_044870015.1 Candidatus Zixiibacteriota bacterium | reverse complement strand
GAAGCCCAGGTTTTAGATGAGGATTTCTTGAAAGCTTTAGAGCATGGCATGCCTCCTTGCGGCGGTCTGGGGATTGGAATCGACCGCTTGACCATGATTTTGACCGATTGTACCTCGATTCGGGACGTGATATTATTTCCCCAGATGAAACCGGAAACCGACGGCTCCTGATTTTTATGTCTTATGAATTCTTTATCGCCCGCCGCTATCTAGCTTCTAAAAGGAAAACCGGGTTTGTCTCCATTTTTACTTTTATTTCCATAGCCGGAATTTTAATCGGGGTGGCGGCTCTGATTTTTGTTTTGTCCATGATGAACGGTTTTGAAAAAGAGGTCCGCACCAGAATCATCGGGACTATCGCTCATATCAATATCTTCTCGGTTAAGGAAAATAGCTTCTCCGATTACCAGAGCTTAATCGCCAAACTGTCCCAAGAAAAAGAGGTAAAAGCCATAGCCCCTTTTGTCTATTCCAAAGTGGCTATCTCTTCTAAAGATGAAACCGACGGGATAATTATCCGAGGGATTCTACCGCAGGAAGAGGAAAAAGTCACCGACCTGAAAAATAATCTGGTAGCCGGAAGTTTTGATTTGGAAAAGGAAGACCCTGTGGGTCTGCCTGAAATCTTATTAGGAACCACTCTAGCTGACCAGCTGAATGCCAGAATCGGAGATACCATCGTGGTGTACAGCTTAGCTCGTGAAAATTTAGGGCTGGGCGCCACCCCCAAGGTGGCCAAATTCAAAGTGGGTGGAATTTTTGAGACCGGAATGTTCGAGTATGATTCCGCTCTGGGATATATTCTGCTTTCGGAAGCCCAGAAACTTTTTAACTTGGGAAATTCGGTGTCCGGTCTGGAAGTCAGAATTGATAATTTTTATCAGGCCCAGGAGGTAGCAAAACAATTGGAGAGAAAAATCGGACCCAAATTTATGGCGGTGGACTGGATGCGGATGCATAAAAATCTTTTCTCCTGGATGAGTCTGGAAAAGTACGCCATGTTTCTGGCTTTGAGCTTGATTGTGGCGGTGGCGGCTTTTAACATAATCTCTACTTTGATTATGATTGTTCTGGAAAAGAAAAAAGAAATTGGGATTTTAAAATCTCTGGGGGCTACCTCACAGTCGATTATGAAAATTTTTATGTTCAAAGGATTGGCGGTGGGATTGGTGGGAACCGTTCTGGGAATCGGAGCGGGATTTATTTTATGCTGGCTGCAGAAAACCTTTGACATAATCTCTCTGCCGTCCGAAATTTATTTTATCAGCTCCCTGCCGGTGGATATGCGGGTTCTGGACTTTGTCTTGGTGGCTGTGGCCTCGGTGGGAATTGCTTTCCTGGCCACTATCTATCCGGCCAAAAAGGCCGCCGGCTTAAATCCGGTGGAAGCCATTCGTTTTGAATAGAAAAGAATTGGAAGAAGTTTAAAATCGGCTCAAAGACAGTTGAAAAGACAAAATGGATAACTATATTATATTAAAAGCCCAGGGGCTGTACAAAAGTTATCCAACAATGGCGGGAAAACTGGACGTATTACAAGGTGTAGACCTGGAAGTCAAATCCGGAGAGATGATTGCAGTGGTAGGGGCTTCCGGAGTGGGGAAATCAACCCTGCTGCATATTCTGGGAACTTTGGACCGGCCCGATGCCGGGAAGGTCAATATAAATGATAAAGAGGTTTTCAGCCTGGACGACAGAAGTTTAGCCAACTTCAGAAACCAAACCATCGGGTTTGTGTTTCAGTTTCACCATCTCTTGCCGGAGTTCACTTGCCAAGAGAACCTGATTTTACCTAAATTGATAGCCGGTGAGAACAAGGAAGAAGCCATGCGCAAAGCCGCAGAACTTTTAGAAGAGCTGGGGTTAAAAGACCGAAGGTATCACAGGCCCATGGAGTTATCCGGCGGGGAACAGCAAAGATTAGCCGTGGCCCGGGCTCTGGTCAATTCTCCCCGGGTGGTTTTGGCCGATGAGCCGACCGGGAATTTAGACCAGAAATCGGCCGAAAACTTGATAGAGCTTTTGGTGAATTTGAATAAAAATAAAAAACAGACCTTTATTATAGCCACTCACAATCTAAAATTATCCAAAATAGCCGATAAAATATTTGAGATGCGAGAAGGAAAGGTATTTTTAGAAAGCAACCTGAATAACTAAAATTATGCTCTGCCAAGACTGCAAAAAGAAAGACGCCAAAGTTCATCTGACCCAGATTGTCAATAACGAGAAGGTCATCTTGAATCTGTGCAAGGACTGCGCCGACAAAAAAGGGTTTAGTAATCCCTTTGAAGTCCAGGTCTTTCCTCTGACTCAGCTTCTGGCCAGCATGAGCACCCAGCTGACAGAGAAAAAATCCGGCAAAGAGGAGAAAAAATGCCCGGTCTGCGGCAACGGGTTTTCCGATTTCAGCCGACTGGGACGCTTCGGCTGCGGCAGCTGCTATGTCACTTTCAGAACCCAGATTGCCGACCTCCTGCAAAAAATTCACGGAACCGCGGTGCACAAAGGCAAGGCTCCTCAAGCTCCCACCGGGGACTTGCTGAAAGGATGGCAGGAGGAGAAAAAACTGCAGGATGAATTGCGCAAAGCCATTGAAAAAGAGGATTTTGAGAAAGCGGCCCAGATCCGGGACCAAATCAAAACCATGCTGAGTAAAAAATAGGATGACTATGTTCGAAGAAATGGTCAAAAAGCCGGCTTCCTGGCTGACCGGGGACGGAACTTCCGGTGGAATTGTTATCTCTTCCAGAGTCAGGCATGCCCGTAATATTTCCAATTTCCCCTTTCCGCCGGTGGCCGACCAGGCCCACAAAGAAAAAATTTTAAGCTTATTCAAAGTGGCCCTGGCCAAAAATCCACACTTCAAGAAGGGAAATCTTCTGATTTCCCCGGAAGTGACCGATCTGGACCGGACTTTTCTGGTGGAAAGACATCTGATTTCCCCGGAATTTCTGCGGGGTAAATCTTTTCAGGGGGTATTTATCAACAAAGATGAGACTTTAAGTGTTATGATCAATGAAGAAGACCATTTGAGAATCCAGGCCCTGCAAGGAGGTTTGAAACTGGATGAATGCTACCAGCTTTCCAGCCAGGCCGAAGAGGAACTGGGAAAAATATTGAAATTTGATTATGATGCAGAATTCGGATTTTTGACGGCCTGTCCTACCAATGTAGGTACCGGAATGAGGGCCTCTATTCTGATTCATCTGCCCGGTCTGGTATTGACCCGGGAGATTGACGGAGTGATCAGCAAGATGACCAAGTCCAGTATTGCAGTGAGAGGGTTTTACGGAGAAGGGTCGGATGTTCTGGGAAATCTGTTTCAGATTTCCAACCAGAATACTCTGGGGAAATCGGAGACAGAAATTCTAGAGAGTATTTCCAAAGTGGTAACCCAGGTGGTGGAAGCCGAAGAAAAAGCCCGGGAAACCTTGTTCAAAGATGCCAAGGAGCAGATCGAGGATAAAATCTGGCGGGCTTACGGAATTTTGAAGCATGCCCGCATGCTTTCTTCCACGGAAGTGATGAATTTACTTTCAGCCGTAAGATTGGGAGTGGGGTGCGGCACCATAAATCAGGTCAGTTTCAATCAGATCAATGAAATTTTGGTTTTATCCCAGCCGGCTCATCTGCAGAAATATTTTAACCGGCAGATGGATGCCAACGAAAGAGACGCCACCCGGGCTGAGCTGGTCAGATTAAAACTGAACGGAAAGGGTAAGTCCAATGCAAGTCATTAGCTTTAAGAAACTTACAAAATATCCTTTGACTTTTCATAGTTTTTGCGTAAATTACAATAGAAAGGACAAAGTAAGGAGGGTTTTTCTATATGAATGAGATGTTTACCGAGAGGGCTCGTAAAGCCATCGAATATGCCCGTGATGAAGCGGCCCGTTTAAGACATGATTATATCGGGACCGAGCATCTGCTTTTGGGATTGCTTAAATTAGGTGAAGGCAAAGCCATGGATATTTTGAACAACATCGGGATTGAATTAAATGAGTTGAAGCAATCTATCGAAGATGTGGTGCAGCCCTCCGGTGGCACCATGACCATGGGACAACTGCCCTTGACCGCCAGAGCCAAAAAGACCTTAGAGGTCTCCGGACAGGAAGCTCGGGCTTTGAAATCCAAAGATATTGATACCGAGCATATTCTTCTGGCGCTTTTGAAAGACGAAGAAGGAGTGGCGGCTCAGGTTCTATCCATGTATGAAGTGGATTATAAAGAGGCCTATGAAGAGTTAAAAAATATTATTTCCGGCAAACCTTCGGCTTACGGAAAAAAACGCAAGAAAAGTAAAACTCCGGCTTTAGACCATTTTGGTAGAGATTTAACCGAATTGGCCCGCAGAAGTAAATTGGACCCAATTATAGGAAGAGATAGTGAGATTGAAAGAGTTTCCCAGATTTTATCCAGAAGAAAGAAAAATAACCCGGTCTTAATCGGTGAACCCGGAGTGGGAAAAACAGCTATCGCCGAAGGTCTGGCTCAAAGAATTGTGGAAGGAAAAGTCCCCCAGATTCTGGAGAATAAAAGAATTGTAACTCTGGATATGGCCGCTTTAGTGGCTGGGACTAAATATCGGGGACAATTTGAAGAGAGAATGAAAGCGGTCATGAATGAGATTATCAACTCCAAAGATGTGATTATTTTTATCGATGAGCTGCATACCATCGTGGGAGCGGGCGGAGCCGAAGGCTCTCTGGATGCATCCAATATTTTCAAACCGGCTTTATCCCGAGGGGAACTGCAGTGTATAGGTGCTACTACCTTGAACGAATACCGCAAATACATTGAAAAAGACGGGGCTTTGGACCGAAGATTTCAGATAGTGATGGTGGATCCTCCTACCAAAGATGATACCGTTAAAATTTTGAAAGGTCTAAGATCCAAATATGAAGAGCATCACCATGTCAAAATCTCAGATGAAGCTATCGATGCCGCGGTCAATTTATCGGACCGTTATATCTCCGGAAAGTTCCAGCCTGATAAAGCCATTGACGTGATTGATGAGACCGGCTCCCGGGCTCATTTATCGGTTTACACCAAGCCCCCGGTTTTCACCGAGATGGAGCAGGAAATTGGCACTTTACAAAAAGACAAAGAAATAGCGGTAAAAAACCAGGAGTTTGAAAAAGCGGCTCAGATGCGGGATGACATCAAGCTCAAAAAAGAAGAATTGGAAAAACTCAAAAGGAACTGGGAAGATGAAAGAGCCCGGGAAGTAAAAGAGATTAAAACCGAAGATATCGCCCAGGTGGTCTCCAAGATGACCAATATCCCGGTCTTCAAACTGGAAGAGAAAGAATCTAGAAAACTTTTGAGAATGGAAGAAGAAGTGAACAAGAGGGTGGTAGGACAAAACGAAGCCATAACCGCCATTTCCAAAGCCATTCGCAGAACCAGAGCCGGCTTGGCTGACCCCAGAAGACCCATAGGTTCGTTTATCTTCTTGGGACCCACCGGAGTCGGAAAAACCGAATTAGCCCGAGCCCTGGCCTCTTTCTTATTTGAAGATGAAAGCTCTTTGATTAGAATCGACATGTCGGAGTACATGGAAAAATTTTCGGTTTCCCGGTTAATCGGGGCTCCTCCCGGATATGTGGGTTATGAAGAGGGAGGCCAGCTGACTGAAAGAGTAAGAAGAAAACCTTATTCGGTGGTTTTACTGGATGAAATTGAGAAAGCCCACCCGGAAGTTTTCAATATTCTCTTGCAAATGCTAGATGATGGAACCTTGACTGACAGTTTCGGCCGGAAAGTGGATTTCAAAAATACGGTGGTGATAATGACTTCTAACTTAGGAGCCAGAGATATCCGCTCCGGCAAAGCTACTTTGGGCTTCCAGAAAGTGGATTTGGAATCCAACTATGAAGCCATGAAAGGAAAGCTTCTGGAGGAGCTGAAAAAGACCTTTAATCCTGAACTTTTAAACCGGATTGACGAAACCATAATTTTCAGAACATTGGGCCGAAAAGAGGTTATGGAAATTGTGGATATTCTGCTCAAAGATGTGGCTAAAAGAATTGCCGATAAGGGGCTGTGCTTTACTTTGACTGATAAAGCCAAGGAGTTTTTGGCTGATAAAGGATATGACCCTACTTTTGGAGCCAGACCTCTCAAAAGATCTATTCAAAAATATCTGGAGGACCCCTTGGCTGAAGAGATTTTAGCCGGCAAATTCGTGGGGGATTGCGAAGTTTTAGTGGATAAATCCGAGACCGAGGACAAGCTGACCTTCAGATTGGGAAGCAAATTGCCTCAAAAGCGTCCGGAAGAGTTGACAGTTTAGGTGCCTTTAGTTAAATTTGAGAATACCGTAATTAGAAAATGAAGGAGAATTTGTAATGGCGCATAAAAAAGGAATGGGGTCCACTCGTAATGGCAGGGATTCTCATGGACAGAGATTGGGTGTAAAAAGATTTGAAGGTGAACTGGTTTCGGCCGGCAATATTTTGGTCAGGCAGAGAGGGACTAAAATTTCCCCCGGTTTAGGAGTCGGTATGGGGAAGGACAATACTCTGTTTGCCATGGTGAACGGCAAAGTGAAATTTGGAGTCAAAGCCGGCGACCGTAAGATGGTTTCGGTTCTTTCAGAAAATTAGTTTTTTTGTTTTACTTTGTGAAAAATTTCATTTACTAAAGTTAAAGGGATTTTAGGAAAAAGTAGTGGAAAAAACTGCCGCCGTAAAGGAATCCGAGCCAGAGCTTTTTGTATTTCCCCCTCCCCCCTCCAAGGATGCCATCGAATGGGAGGGAGCTCCCCTAGGATTAAGCAATTCCATCACCCGTACCAAAACCCGCACCCAGGTTCACGATAAAACTTTAGATAAAGATCCCGCCAAACGAGACCGGCTGATTCGGACTGCCCAGGAGTTTGCTCGATCACAGCCGCCCGGGAAAACTTTTGAGCATGAGGTGATAATACACGGGATTAAGGTTAAAGCGGTTACCAATAGTAATCATCTGATTGATTTCTGGCTGGATAACTGGTACAGTGTTGAGGAATGGAAAAAACATACCGGCCAGGAGGTGATGGGTGAGCCCAGAATTATGGTCTATGCTCTGACCGGGGTGGGGGCTGAGCCAGAGGCGGCTTATTACTCCAGGCAGAAAAACACCATCGTATTTTTTAATACCGCTTATTACGGGCAATTAAAAAGCTGGGTTCTGGGAGCGGTGGGAAGAATTTTAGCCGAGGAATTCGGAATTCACTCGGTGCACGGTGCCTGTGTGGCGGCTCACGGTAAAGGGATTTTATATATCGCCCCTACCGGGACCGGCAAGTCCACCAGCTCTTACGGTCTGATGGAATTGAAAGACTCCCGCTTTCATTCGGATGATTGGGTTTATATCAGATATGTTTATCAGACCAAATCCGGCCAAGAGGTGGGACCGGCTCAGATTATCTCTTCCAAAGGTGAAAAAGTCGAAGGATTTCTGGTTTACCAGTGGCTGGAGAAAAATTCGGACGACAAGAATGCCAAATTCTGGGGCTGGGATTTGGAATCCAACAAAGTGGAAGGGACCGTGGGGGAGCTGGATTTATCGCAAGGGATAAAGGCTTACGCCTACATCTCCGAAAAGAGATTTTATCTCCGGACTAACTTAGTGGAATCTTTCAGCCGGACGGCCTATCCCTTGTTAAGCTCTAAATTGGAGAATGTGCCGGAGGTAACCGAGGAATTTTTGAAGAAAAATCAATCTCTGCTGGACACAATTTTAACTGAATTGAGAGAAAACGAAGACCCTAAGGCGGTCAGCTGTTTCAAGGCCCAGTCCGATCAACAGATTCAGAAAATGATTGCCCGGCTATACGCCTTTGACAATTCCAGAGCTATGCTGAATATCGTGGATCTGTTCGGAAAAGAAAAAGTGTTTTTGAACCCTCTGGAACCCTTGAAACTGTCCTGCGTGTTTTTGTTGCGAAGAGATATAGGAGATGACAAAGTTTTGGACCATCTCCCCTTGGATCAGTTTATGGAAAAATTATTGAAGGGCCTGACTCCGGACGGAAAGATGGAAGTGGCTTACAACGCCTACCGGGCCGTGGATGACCAGGAGGAAAGACAATTTCTAAACCGGGTGGAGGAGGAATGCAAATCTAACCCGGATAAAAGTTTTTATCAGATTTATGCTGATAAAAAGGATAAGCCCTACACTTTGTATCAGGAATTTGAGCTATTCCGGATGATGTGGAAAGCAGTCCGGACTTATACTATGAATACCATCCTGACCCAGGACCCCAAGGTAAAAAACAAAAGAGAAGCGGTTTTGAGAACTATCAAGTTAATTTCACAGGTGGCTAAAATAGAGCAGGAAATTCATTTAGATCTACAGAATTATAACCAGTTTTTAAAATAAAGTGCCGCAGAAAAAAGTTTCCACCCCTCTGTCAGACCAAGTAGTTGAAGATTTAAAAATCGGGGATAGAGTTTTGCTTTCCGGAATTATTTACACGGCCCGGGATGCGGCTCACATAAGATTGGTGGAGTGTATCGAAAAAGGGGGGAAATTCCCTTTTGAGCCGCAAGGGCAGGTAATTTATTATGTGGGACCGACCCCTCCCAGACCGGGTCAGGTGATTGGCTCGGCCGGACCGACTACAGCGTATCGAATGAGTAAATATGCGCCGAAGTTGATTGCTTTAGGGATTAAGGGGTTTATCGGAAAAGGAGCGGTGGCGGATGAGACCATGGAGGCGATGAAAAAGTATAAAGCGGTTTATTTTCTGGCGGTGGGTGGGGCCGGGGTGTATATTTCGCAGTCGATTAAAAAATCTGAAATTGTCTGTTATGAGGATTTGGGGACAGAAGCGGTGCGGAAATTTGAGGTGGTGGATATGCCGGTGATTGTGGCGCAGGACTCTTGGGGAGGGAATCTGTTTGTGGAGGGGAGAAAGAAATATTCGCAGTTGGAGATGTAGTCAAGTGATTTCTGAATCACGAAGACACGAAAAGCACGAAGTTTTTAATTGAGTTTTCGTGAACTTCGTGGTTTCGTGATTCTGGAATTATTACATAACACACCCAACTTTAATAACTAACCCCTCCTTTATCCTCCCCTACAGGGGATGAAATTTTTCTACCTCTCCTGTCCCTACGGGATAGTGTAAACCTATAGGAGAGGGGGGATGAGGTCAAGTGAGGTGGTATTTAAATGTAACGTCCCGTTGAGCTGTAAAGTAAACGTCTGGTAAAAATATCGATAAATATAAATAATCAAGCACCATAAAATTTGGAGGGATAAAATATGGGCAAATCCACAGCACAGAAGTTTGGCGAAAATATGAAAATGAAAATGTCAAAGCCAAAAGACGTTGATTCTTACATTGCCAATTCAGGCAGAGAAGCCCGTCCGACACTCAAAGAAATCCGAAAAATAATAAAATTGACTATTCCAAAATCAGAAGAAAGAATAAGCTGGGGCGTGCCATTCTACAAATATCACGGTGTTCTTGCTGGATTTGCCGCATACAAGAACCACGTTAGCTTTGGCTTTTGTGTGCCCCCCTTTCAAAGTGAAGACCGCAAAATACTTGAAAAAAAAGGTTACATAACCGGAAAAAAAACCATACAAATCAAGTTCGACCAAAAAGTGCCGACCACAGCGATAAAGCAAATTCTAAAAGCAAAAGCAAAAATGAATGAAGCCAAAAGAGCGATCAAATAAATTTACAACCATGCAAAATAAAAACATTGTCCGTATTGCGATTGTAGTGGGGTTGATTTTGCTGATACCCTTAGTGTTGACGCTTCTCGGCAGTGGAGTAGATGGAGAAGGTTGGAATTGGAAACTGGGCGACTTCATTGTCATGGGCGTTCTTCTGTTCGGCACTGGTCTCGCACTTGATTTCGCAGTGAGAAAGCTTACTAACCCCGTCTATCGAGGTTTCGCTGTCATCGCTATCCTGGTAGCACTTCTCCTTATTTGGGTGGAGCTTGCCGTTGACGGGGTATCGCAAGCAGTAAAATTGCTCTTATTTTTTATAAACTAAATGAAGATTTTCTAATCAAATCTAACCATCTATTCTCTCCTAGCTCTAAATTAACTCCTGCTCTTTCAGAAGGAACTTCATCGGTAGTTGAATGATTTTCTATGAAGTTATGTTGAATAACTATGGCTGTCATTAGGATTGGAGCAGACCATAAAGCTTTCAATCCTCTAAAATCTATAACTCTATCCTGAGCTGTAAAGTTAACGTCCCGTTTTATACCCACAGTATCCCGCAGGGACACGGGACGTACGCCCCGATTTTATCGGGGCGTTACAAACTCCTTGACCCCTCCTTTATCCTCCCCTACAGGGGAGGAAATTTTTCTACCTCTCCTGTCCCTACGGGATAGTGTAAACCTAGAGGAGAGGGTGGGGTGAGGTCAGTAGCGGTCGGACTTGTCCTGAGCATTGTCGAAGGTTTATCCGACCTTTTTTTATGTGCGATAAATCGCACCGCTACAACTTCTCCCACCCCTAATTTACATCTTCAGAAACTCGAGCAGTTTGTATATCAGAAATGCCGGCCAAATCAGAGCTTTGAAAAAGCCCAGGACTCCGCCCCAAAAGCTTTCCGCGTGCCGGATGTAATAGATTACCGAACCGATAAAACCAAAAAAATACAAAGCCCCGGTAGGACC
>JBIOYE010000012.1:0-10969 GCA_044870015.1 Candidatus Zixiibacteriota bacterium | reverse complement strand
ATCATCACATATCCCTGAACTTTGGTGCCTGACAGACCGAAAGAGCCATGATTATCAAACTGGCTCAGCCCAATTCCGTCCACATCATTTTTCATAAACAAATAAAAAGCGGCTCCGATTTGGGCTTGGGGGTTGGGTGTAAAATTCAGCCAAAATCCGATAAAATCCCACTGGTCCCCATCCCGGGCGATTAACTTATTGGCGGCATCTGTCATCAAAGCAAAAAGAGCACCGCTAGAAAAGTTGGTTAAAAGCAAGCTAAACTTATCCTCATACAAAAAAAGGTCGGCCGGCTCTATAGGTGTTTTTGGAGTCAAAGAATCATGGCTTAGGGGGGTAACTTTAGTGACCGGTGGAGGTGGATATAAGCTGCGATCTGGTATCTCTCCCCGCCAGATTGCCTCTCTTAGCTGTTGCATCAGGGTATCCGGATGAACTGTGCCACACTGGAATTTGACCACCTCTGAATCGGCAGCATTGCTTACAAGACAAAAACTCAATATTAAACTTAAGGAAAATAAAAAACTTAAAAAGTAGCGATTTGACATTCTAACCTCCTAAAGAAGTGAAAGATTAAAAATGCTTTGTATAAACCAAAAGGGCATTGGCTTTAAAATGCCCTCAATTTTGTAAACTTAATATAAGAAAAAATTGTTCGATTGTCAATTATTATTTTTAATTTATTCATTGACTTATAGAGCTTGGATGCTTAAATTAATTCTAGATTGAGCCATTAGGCAAAAGAGGAGGAGGAGGGAAGATGCCTAAGAAAATTATTTTATCGATTTTAGTACTGATTATTTTTCATTCCATACAGGCTCAACAATCCACTCGCAAAAATTCAAAAATCCGTAAAATAGATCTGGAATCTTCAGTTTTAGCCCGCAAATTAATCGATTCGCCAACTGCCAATATGTTGCCCCGGGGAAGTTTTGATTTTGACTTGAGAGTTTACCCTCAAGGAGGGCTTTTTGGTGCGGTTGATATCGGTTTAACCAACCGCTTCATGCTGGGTGTTTCCTATGGTGCCGCCAATCTTTTCGGCGAAGGCGGAGTCAACTGGAATAAAAGAGTAGAATTTATGGCTAAATACAAAGTGGTGAAAGAAAGCTACGGGTTGCCGGCTATTTCCCTCGGCTTTGATACCCAGGGAGCCGGGGCTTTCGATGATTCGCTCAGAAGATACACCATTAAGTCCAAAGGGTTTTACGCAGTTCTTTCCAAAGGTTACTTGAGCGGAGCCACACCCCTGGATTTTCATATAGGTGCTAATTACAGCCTGGAAAACAAAGACGGAGATAAATCACCCTCATTTTTCGCAGGCATAGAGCTGCGTTTCCGGCATGACTTAGCCTGGGTTGTGGAATATGACTTGGCTTTAAACGATAATAAATCCTCCAGCCCCTACGGAAAAGGGAGAGGGTATCTAAATACCGGTTTGAGGTGGATTTTTTCGGATAGGTTAAATCTGGAGATAGATTTAAAAAATCTGCTGGTGAATCGGAAGAATGCCAAAAGTTTTTCCCGGGAACTGAGAATAATCTATCTGGAGTATTTTTAGCTTAAAATTTAATCCGAATTCCCACTTATCTTCTCACTCAAAGAGCCGATTACAAGGGATATAAGCGAGGTTAAGAAGTTCGGACTTGAGTCGATATAGTCAAAAATACTCAATAATAGTAGTATTCTTGACTATGGTTGAGTATAATCTAAAAAGAGCGAGGGAAAAATGGGAGATTTCACAGTCATTGCCTTATCGGTATCAATAATCTGCTTAACTTGGGCTGTGGTCCGGATTAACGAAAAAGTAGATTCCACGATCAGCAAGCTGAAAAGGATGGACCGGCTTGCCCCCAAGTCTCCCCAGGAAATGAAGCCCAAAGTTGAAGATTAAGAGTTTAATTTGAGTTTAAGCCAGTTTGAAGCAAGGTCATTTGGCCTTGCTTTTTCATTTATCAGCCAGTTATGTGATTTTCTAAGTGACTTAACAAGTATCTGCACCTGAAATTCTTCAATTTAGTTGCAGCGGATATGACTTTTTCCCATAATCCTAACTTTAACTCCTCGTATATCTTATGGTCAACAATACTCAACATTGTCCGCATTGTTGACCAATGTTGAGTATAGTAGATTTTACTTGACCGTTACTTTTTTTTGGCATATAATAAAAAATCGACCGGGTTCGGTCGAATTCAAGCATAGATGAAAAAAAGATATAAAATCCCCCTAATCATCCTCTCCAGTTTGGTGGGTCTGATACTCATTTTTCTGCTTTTGCTGTACCAAACCAGAATTGTGGAAAAACAGATTGACCAGACCCTGGAAAGCTTTTTTGAAGCTCAAAAACCGGTAAATATAAGAGTGGGGAAAATCTCCGGTTCATTTTTAAACGGCGTTACCATAACCGACATAGTTTTAGATTATGATGAAAAGGGCTTGGAATACAGAGTTTTGGAGATTCCCAGAATTCAGGTTTCCTATAAACCCACGGACTTATGGAACAAAAGATGGATTTTAAATCGGGTGGAGATTCAGAATCCCAAGATTACCCTAAAAAAAGACAAGCAGGGAAATTTTTTGATTCCCAAACTCAAACAAGCCCAAGGTCTGAAGAAAACCTTTCTGTTTGATTTCAAAGTAGACCAGGTTTTAATAAAAGATGGCTTGTTTGAGATAGTTTCCAACCCGGACTCTCTAAAATTTGACTCACTGAATTTTGATCTGTCGGTCACCAAAAAGAAAACTACCTGGGATATTGTGGTTAAAGAGGCCCGGGGGAATCAGGTCGAAAAAAATGTAAATTTAAAAGTAGCCAAGGGGAAAATTCAGATTGCCGGGGATAAGCTGGAGCTGGAGGATTTTCTGATTTTAACGGACGAATCAAAAATAAAGGTTGAGGGTGAAACCAAATTAAAAGATAAACTGGACTTTAATTTGGATATAAACTCTAAAAATATTTCTCTGGCTGAATTAAGCCGGCTAACCGGAGTGGATTTATCCGGTAATCTGAATGTGGAAGGGACCTGCAAGGGAAATTTCAAAAGCTTCGGCGGAAAAGCTAAAATTAGCGGGATTTTCATGGACAGAAAATTTGATAATGTGGAAACCCAGTATGGCTTTAGCAACAAACTTTTGGAATTTAAAAATCTAAAAGGGAGAATTTTTGAGGCACCGATAGCCGGGAGCGGTTCGCTGAATTTTGCCAATCATCCAGAGACCTATCAATTTTCAGGTGAAGTTGAAAACTTAGATCTGGCTAAAATTGTACAAGGGGAACTGCATTCTGATTTCTCCGGAAAAGTTGAATTGGAAGGTCAAGGATTCAATGACAAAAATCTGCTGATGAATTTTTCAGTAAATTTAGACAAAGGGAGAATAGACACTTACAGCTTTAACGAAGCCCAGGGAAAATTTACATTAGATTTCAACAAAATTCATTTTTACGAAGGATTTAAGGCTCGCTATAAACATACGGATGGAATTTTTTCGGGAGATTTGGAATATAAGGGAAATCTGGACATTCAAGCGGTTGTGGATTTCAAGGATTTGACTGACTTTACCAACCAGATTTTTATCAAAGAGATGGCCGGCAGAGGGAAGGCCAATCTGAATATCACGGGCAAAACAGAAGATTTTAATGCCGAGGGAGATTTTATCTCCGATTCGGTCTGGGCCTATCAGTTTTTCAGCTCTGATTTTAAAGCCGATTTGTCAGTAGTTAACTACATTTCACACCAAAAAGGATATTTGAATTTAGATATAAAATCCGGCTGGGCCTGGGAGATTCCGTACGATAGCTGTAAAACCTGGATTTCCTTAGACGGTTTTAATATTTACTTTGACTCCAGCTTAGCCTGGCAGGAGGATTATCAACTGAACTTCAACGGAAAAATAAATACCGAAAAAGAGGTTCAACCTCTAGTTATTGAAAAATTCGATTTGCTTTATAGAGGGGTTAAATTTGAAAATCGAGAACCCGTTTTAATTGATGTAAAGCAAGAAGATATCGATTTCAGGCAGGCTATAATTTATACACCCAAAGGTGAAATACAAATATCCGGAACCATCAGCTACGAAGAAGAGCTAAATTTACAAATTCAGTGCTCCAACATTTTAGCTGAGACTTGGGCCGATTTATTTTTATCACCGGGAAAAGTTAAAGGTATTTTTTCAGCCACCACAAATTTAAAAGGAACTTTTCAATCTCCCCAAATGCAGCTGGCTGGAAGCATTGACAGCGTCAAATACATGACTGTAAATTTAGGGAAAATGGATTTTGATGTGGAATACGAAAACCAGAATTTACAGATAAATAGATTAAGTTTATCCAGCCCGGATGCCAAATACTCCTGGAGCGGAAGCGCCCCCATAAATTTATCATTTTATAAAACCAAAGACAGATTATTGGACCAGCCCCAGAAGATAATTTTCGAAGGAGAAGGAAGCAGTTTCAGCTTAATTCATCTGTTTATCCCTGACATTGAATACCTAACGGGTAACTTTAACTCTAACATTCAAATTGAGGGAACTCCAGTTCATCCTCAATTAAACGGAATTGTAAAATTGGAAAAAGGGTTTTTAAAAATTGCCGAATTACAGGATCCCATAACCAATGTGAAAGCAGTGATTCGCATGGTCAATGAAGATATTTATTTCGACGAAGCAGTCGGATACATAGAAAAGGGCAAGATAACTGCCCGGGGGAATATCAAGGTCAAGGACATCGAAACTTTTGTCTATGACCTGACCGTAAACGGAAAAGATTTACCCTTCACCTATGAAGATATTGATTTAAGCGGAGTAGCCGACCTTTCTTTAACCGTCATCGGAGAATCTCCCCCTTTAGTTTCCGGTCAAATAGCAATTCGAGAGGCCAGCTACCTAGAGCCGTTTGGAACCGCTTCCGGCTCGGGTTACTATGCCTCCCAGGTGCCAGCTCATCCGGAAAAGCTCTGGAACTGGGATTTTTCCGTAATTGCCTTAAACAATCTGTGGGTGATTAATTCGGACTTGCGGGCTGAGTTTGGGGGAGAGGTTTTGGTAACCCGGCAGGAAGGAGAATTACGGCTTTTGGGAAGTTTGCAGGTTTTACGGGGAAAATACTTTTTACCCGGCACCACCTTTGACATTGAGGAAGGAGAACTGATTTTTGACAACATAGAAAAAATTGACCCCAAGCTGCATTTATTAGTCTCAACCGACATTTACGGCAAGGGACAAAATCCCACCTCTGCCTTAGCCAAGGGGGATGATGCCAAACTCCAGCTTCTGATCGAGGGGACTCTTTCAGCCCCGGAAGTAAATCCGGCTCCGGGTTCCCCTTATACCAAAGATGATATCCTGGAAGTTCTGACCCTAAACCGCAGATTCTCCACGGTGGACACAACCGGCATAGGAGGAGCCTTCCAGGAAAAAGTGATATCCGGCTTAGGGGGAGCCGGCAACCTGTTTTTAGGACAGTGGGCTTACCGCACCATCGGGGTGGAGACTTTCGAAGTCAAGCCGTCCTGGGGTGAAAAATTTGACCTCTTGGGGACCGAAGTCACGGTAGGGAAATATTTTTTGAGAAATTTATACGGCAGATATACCGGGCGGCTGTCCGCACCGGAAGTATATGAAGTAGGGCTGGAATATCGGCTGAACAAAAATTTATATCTAGAAGGGAATAAGGACAAACAGAATCTATACAAAGTAGGGCTCAATTTACATCTGGAGTTTTAATTGGCCAAAAGGAGAGAACCCTTTGCTACATTAAAATTAAATCATTTTTTCAAATTATTTTATGAGTGTTCGTTCATTTTTCTCATCCTTCTTAGTCTTACAAATTCATCCCCGGCCCAGAATAAAAAATCACAACCCCGGCAATTTGTAATCAAAAAAATTATAGTCCAGGGGAATAATCATTTTTCCGTCAAAAAAATCAAAAGCCAGACTGCTTATACCAAAAGCTGGATTAATATTTTCTCCCGTCCCAAAATACTTCCCAGACGAATAGAGGAAAACGTTTTCGCCATCGACTCTTTATACCATGTCAACGGTTTCTGGGAAGCCACCACCAGCATCAGCTACCAGGTGGACAGCTCCGACAATAAGGCGGTAGTTTTCATAAATATTTATGAGGGTGTGCAGACCCACTTAAACAATTTGACCGTCAAGGGGGGGATTGAGAATTTGAATGCCAAAGCCAAAAAAAGTATTTCTTCCTTAAAATCCGGTGCTCCCTTGGATAGAAGCAAACTGGCTTTAATCATCTTCGAGATTAAAGCAGTCTACGCCAATAACGGCTACCCCTATGGTGAAATAAACCCGCTGATTATTCAGTCGGAGGATAAAAAATTAGCCGACGTAATTCTGGAAATAAGCCCGGGCGCCTTGGTTATCTTCGGAGATGTGGAATTACAGGGATTCAAACTGACCCGACCGCACGTAGGCAAACGGGAATTGACCTTCAAAAAAGGGGAAATTTATAAAAGAGAGAAAGTCATTACCTCGCAGCAGCGACTTTATTCCACCGGTCTTTTTAACTATATCAGTTTAGAAGCCAAAGATGCCAAAGCCAAACCCAGACAGCCGGACTTTATTTTAAGAGTGATAGAAAGAAAGCGGAATTATATTTCATTCAAGGTGGCAGCCGGGCAGGACTCACTGAAGGATTTAACCGCTGATTTCTTAGGAGAATGGGGAAATAAAAATTTGTGGGGAAGCGGCAAAAAATTTTCCATTTCTGCCAGTTCCAGATATGCCATTATCAGCAAGCTGCAGAATATAAAGAATAGATTCAAAATCTCATTCGTAGAACCCTGGTTTCTGGGTACCCGCACACCTCTGGGTTTGGATTTTTTCTATGATCCCGGGGTAAAAAGCGTGATTCAGCCCTACCGCATAGAAGAGTTCGGGACCAATGTCAGCTTGACACGGGAGATCCGGCAAACCACCCGGGTATGGCTGGGAGGAAGTTTTCAGCAGATTACCATTTTTGATATAGCGCCGGCTGATGAGATTGTTTTCCGCCAGGAAAAAGGAATCAATGAAAGAAGAAAAGTCAGCTTGAGTTTTGAAAATGACACCAGAAGCAATATTTTCATACCATTGGGGGGTTCTCTGACTCAGATATATCTGGAGAATGTCGGAGGTGTTTTAGGAGGAGACAATAATTTTTTCAAAATGATTGTTTCCTGGAGCAGATATTTTGAAGCGGAGAAACTTAAAAAATTTAAGGTTTGGGCTACCCGTCTAAAATTGGGCTATATAAAAGACCTTCCACCCACCAATTACGTTCCCACTTTCGACCGTTTTTATATGGGAGGGGCTTCCTCCATCAGGGGGTATGTGGAAAACAGCATCGGTGCCAAAGATTCTTCGGGGATTCCCTTAGGCGGCAATATCTTGGGTTTAGCCAATCTGGAATACCGGGCCGACTGGTTCTGGAAGTTCGGCTGGAATTTCTTTGTGGATTACGGTAATATTTGGTCTGAAGCCGAGCAGATCAGCTTCCGAAATATTCGTCTGACAGCCGGGGTAGGAATCCAATATTTCAGCCCTCTGGGACCTATTCGTCTGGATTACGGACGGCGACTTTTGAGAGGAGACAAACCTCTGAAGGATGGACGGCTGCACCTAAGTTTACTATATTCTTTCTAAATGGCCAGACCAATTATCGGAATTACCTGCAGTATGGTGTATCAGGATGAAAAGCGGGTGAGTCCCACCACTCTTCCCTTCGATTATTTGAAAAGAGCTTATTTTGAGGCGGTGGAAAATTTCGGTGCTGTCCCGGTACTTCTGCCTAATTCAACTGACATGGAAACCGTTGAAGAATGGTTTAAGGTCCTAAACGGAATTTTGGTGACAGGCGGGGAGGATATTCATCCTTCTTTTTATGGGGAAGAAATTGCTTCTGATACGGTAGAGGTTACCCATGAAAGGGATTATTTGGAAATTGAACTAATGAAAAAATCCAAAGCAAAAGATGTCCCGGTTCTGGGTATTTGTCGGGGACCGCAAGTAATCAATGTGGCTTTCGGAGGAAATTTGTATCAGGATTTATCTTTGAGAAAAGAGTTTACCCTTGAGCACAATAATTCCGGAAAACCAAAATACAGCAATCGTCACCAGATTGTACTGTCTGAACATAGCAAATTAAATAATATAATTGGTAAAAAAGAGCTGTGGGTTAATACCTACCATCATCAAATCATAAAAAATATAGCCCCGGAGTTTATCGCTTCAGCTCTGTCCAAAGATGACCGGGTAATCGAAGGGATTGAGCATAAAAATTCCAGAATTATCGGTGTGCAGTGGCATCCGGAGATGATGTTAGAAGACGAAAGCTCTCAGAAGCTATTTAAATGGTTGATAGATGAAGCCGGTAAATGATGAATAGAAAAGAGATTTTAAAAAGAGCCCGGCTGTACGTTCTGGTTGATAAAAAATTGTTAGGAGAAAGAAAAGTCGAAGATGTGACCAGACAGCTGCTTAAATCGGGAGTCCAGATGATTCAATACCGGGATAAATATTCAGATGACGGTGTGTTTTTAAATGGGGCACTTAAAATACAAAAAATTTTAAAGAGAGAAAACACACTTTTCATCATCAATGACAGAGTGGATATTGCCTTGTATATTGACGCTGACGGCGTTCACGTAGGACAACACGACTTGCCGGTTCAGGTTGCCAGAAAACTTTTGGGGAAAGATAAAATCATAGGGACTTCGGCGGAAAATATCAAGCAAGCTAATCTGGCTCAAAAACAAGGAGCGGATTATGTGGGTTTGGGACCGATTTTTTATACCACCACCAAAGAAAAAATACCACAGCCGGTCGGATTGAATTTGATCAGACAAGCCCAAAAAGAGTTGAAAATTCATTTTTTCCCTATCGGGGGGATAAATTTAGATAATCTGGGGTCAGTTATAAATGCCGGTGCTAAAAGAGTTGCTGTGGCTTCAGCAATCGTCTCTTCTCCGGATATTGCTAAAACTACAAAGCAGTTTTTGAAGCGTCTAAAAGACTCCTAGACCAGCATTTTAGCTACACCTTTACTGCTCCAATTCGTATTTAGATTGACAAAAACCTGACTTTTGAGATATATTGGCTAAAGGAAAAAATATGCCTGAAATTTACCTCGATTACAACGCCACAGCTCCGGTTCATCCGGAAGTTCTGGAGGCCATGCAGCCCTATTTAACCGAAAAATTTGGCAATCCCTCCAGTTTACACTCTTTTGGAAGGGAAGCCAAAGTTGCGGTTGAAGAAGCCAGAGAAAAAGTTTCCAAACTTATCAATGCCCACCCGTCAGAGATTTATTTTACCAGTTGTGGCTCGGAATCGGATAATTGGGCTATCAAAGGGATTCTGGGGGCCAGCAAAAATAATGGATTCGACAAGCTCACCATAAAAGGGAATCATATCATAACCTCCAAAATTGAGCATCAGGCGGTGCTGGAAACCTGCAAATTTTTAGAAGAATATGGCTACAGTGTAACCTATCTGGATGTGGATAAATCCGGAATGGTGGACCCGGATAATTTGAGAAAAGCAATTCGCAAAGATACCGTGATAATTTCAATTATGCATGCCAATAACGAAGTCGGAACCATCCAACCCATTGAAGAATTAGCGAAAATTGCCAAAGAGCACAACGTTATTTTCCACACCGATGCGGTTCAATCAGTGGGGAAAATTCCGGTGGATGCGCAAAAATTAGGAGTGGACTTACTCTCCATTTCAGGGCATAAGCTTTATGCCCCCAAAGGGGTTGGTGTTTTATTCATCAAAAGAGGGACCAAGATTGCTTCTTTAATGCAGGGCGGTAAACAAGAAAGAGACCGCCGGGCTGGGACGGAAAATGTGGCTTCGATTGTGGGTTTGGGCAAGGCCTGTGAAATCGCCATGAGAGATTTGGATGAATATCAGGAGAAAATGAAAAGACTCAGTGAGTCTTTTTTGAAGAAAATTTTGGAAACTATTCCGGAGGTTTATCTGAACGGGCATCCGACTTCAAGAGTTCCCAATACGGTTAATCTTTCTTTTAATGGCTGTGATGGGGAGTCGATAATTTTGGGTCTGGATTTGCAGAGTGTAGCGGTTTCCTCGGGCTCCGCTTGTTCTATCGGTTCATTGGAGCCATCTCATGTTTTGATGGCTATGGGTGTTCCCAAGCATCTGACTCTGGGTTCGGTGAGATTTTCTTTTGGGAGATTTAATTCGATGGAAGATGTGGAGTATGTCTGTGAGATTCTGCCGGGGATTGTGGAGAAGATTAGAAATTTGCATCCCTCTTTTGCTTCGGCCAAGAACCCGTAGCGCCCTATTTTATATAGGGCGTGCGTCCCGTGTAAAACGGGACGCTACATTTTTACAAACAGCACTCTCTACTTTTCACCGGTGCTGGACCGGATTTGAAAAGATAGTTAATCAGATAAACTATATCTGACAATAAAATTTTCCCGTCGACATTAACGTCTCCACGGCAAATGGGAGTAAAAACTGAACCTTCTTTAAAAAGGAAATTGATTATATAAACAATGTCAGACACAAAGACTTGGTCGTCAGCGTCGGCGTCTCCTGGTCTTGCGAGACAGGTGTATTGTACATATTTAAGAGTGTTATATATACTGCCGGCGCGTCCAGTCACATACACATTGTCATTTTCATCCAAAGCGATGGCGTTAGCCACGTCGTTATAGTTCGCTGGACTATTATAACGGGCCATCCACAAAATATCTCCGTTAGGAGCATATTTGATAGTCATAAAGTCTTCGTTCCAACCCCTGCTGTAACCAGTCACATATAGGTTACCGCTCTCGTCAACTGCCAAATCATGGCCTCCATCCCAGCCATTGGGTCCATCGAAGCGTCTGACCCAGACGAGCTCTCCGTTCTTAGTATACTTAATGGTAAGCATATCATCGGAGGCATTTCCCACTCCTCTGCTAACCCCAGTAACAAAAACGTTCCCTTTGCTATC
>JBIOYE010000011.1:0-5694 GCA_044870015.1 Candidatus Zixiibacteriota bacterium | reverse complement strand
GTAGCCCGGACCGTGATTTCGCCGGTCTTGGTTTTGAACACCGTGCCGGTTACCCCGATGATATCTCCGATATCAAATAAATCCAGAAGAGAAAATTTCTCTTCTCCGATTTCGTCTGATTTGACATAGACCTGGATTTTACCCTGGTTATCCAACAGATGAAAAAAGGAGGTTTTTCCGTGATAGCGGAAAGTCACAATCCTCCCGGCTATGGTGACGGTGCGTGAATTCTGGGAAAGAGTATCGGAATTCTGAATAATTTCAGAGGAAAGGTGAGTTCTCTTAAAACTGTAAGGATAAGGGTTGAGATTTTTTTCTTTGAGCTTGAAAAGCTTCTCTCTTCTGATTTTTAAAAGTTCGTTTAATTCTTCCATAGTCAAACATAGTCAATAATAGTTCTCGGTTTGACTATTATTGACTATAATTTTAAATTTTTGTAATATAGCGACTCAAAAAACCAGTGTCAAGGATGACTCACACAGATACGGAAAAGATTAAAGAAGCAAAAGATAATCTCTAAATAAAAACCAAAATTTATTTGGTGATAAAGCGGGGGGAGGAAGTGTGCTCATGGACTGCTTCCCATTTTCCTTCCCGGTTTTCAAAGATGGTGGTAAAGCGGCCGATCCAGGTCTGTTTTTTCTTTCCTTTGGAAAGTCGCATCTCCCAGGTCCCTTTACACCAGGCGGTTCGGCCCACTACCTTAACCGAAGTAGAATCAATGGCGAAGCCGGTTATTTCATAATCTCTGAAAAAATCCTCCCAATATTTTTTGACCTCGGGCCAACCGGAAAGCTGAGTGAAATTCCCCAGAGGGAAGAAAGAAAGATTATCATCATGGGCATAGAAATTATCCAAAAGCTGCATATCTTCGCTGCGCAGGGCTTTGGCGTAGTCCTGGATTAAATCCAAGACTATTTTTTCACTGGGAATATTTACTGTCTCTTTTTTCTTGATGCAGCCGGAAATTAAAAATCCTAACAGCAAAAAAATTAGGGCTTTTTTCATAGTGGCTTTAAAATATAAATTGCGGAGGAAAAAACAAGTAAAATCTAATTACATAGCGGATGGTTTGAAAATTCCCTTAATCTGGCGGATTAACCAGGCCAAGGGGTCATAATATCTATCCACCACTCTTTCTTTCAAGGGAATTATGGCGTTATCCGTGATGGTGATTTTTTCCGGACAAACCTCGGTGCAGCATTTGGTGATATTACAGAATCCGATTCCGAACTGGTCTTTCAAAAGGTCCCGGCGGTCCAGAGTATCTAAAGGATGCATCTCCAAACTGGCCACCCGAATCAGAAAGCGGGGACCGATAAATTGCGAATGCTTATTATGATTCCGCAAGACATGACAGACATCCTGACACAAGAAACATTCGATACATTTTCTGAACTCCTGTACCCGGTCGATATCCTCCTGCTGCATTCTCCAGGTCCCGTCTTTCTCCGGTGGCTTGGGTTTAAAGGGAGGAATGGTTTTGTTGACCTCATAATTCCAGGAGACATCGGTTACCAAATCTTTTATAATCGGGAAAGTTTTCATCGGCTCTACGGTAATCGGCTTGCCCTTAGGAAGTTCATCAATACGGGTCATACACATCAGCTTCGGAATTCCATTAACCTCGGCACTGCAACTGCCGCACCGGCCGGCTTTACAGTTCCATCTGCAGGCCAAGTCCGGTGTCTGGGTGGCTTGTAGCTTGTGAATGGCATCCAAAACCACCATCCCTTCCTCCACTTCTAACTGGAATTCTTTTAACTCTCCTTTAGAAGAATCTCCCCGATAAACTTTTAAAGCCAGCTTTTCCATCTAAATAGTCTCCTTGAGCAGGGCTTTTAATTCATCGGGCATATCGAGCAGGGGCTCTTGGGCTACGGTCATTTCAGTCCCTTTTTTTCTGACTATCACATTTACTTTTCCCCAAGTATCTTCTGTATTGGGATAATCGATTCTGGTCAGGGCTCCCCGGCTTTCTTTTCTTTCTCTGGCTGCTAAAATTATGGCTTCCGAAACAGTCAAAAGAGAATTCAAATCTAAAGCATAGTTCCAGCCTGGATTGTAAGCTCTCTCTCCTGGGGCTGAGACATTCTTGGCTCTTTCTTTCAATTGCTGAATTTTTTCTATTGCGGTATTCAATTCTTTTTCTTCACGGACGATTCCTACATAATTTTCCATCATATCCTGTAAATCAGAAATAATCTGGTAAGCAGTATCACCACCGCTTCGTTTAAGCGGCCCTAACATTTCATTTTGGGTCTGTTGAACTTCTCCAACGTTAACATTCGGCTGACTTCCAATTTTTTTGCAATATTCGGCTGCTCCCGACCCTGCTCGTCTCCCGAATACCAGTAAATCCGAAAGGGAATTTCCACCCAATCGATTGGCTCCGTGCATTCCACCAGCACATTCACCGGCGGCAAAAAGTCCGGGAACTGTGGCTGCGGCAGTTTCAGCCTCCACTCTTACCCCACCCATGGCATAATGACAGGTAGGGGCAACTTCCATGGGCTCTTTGGTGATATCAATCCCGGCCAACTCTTTAAACTGATGATACATTCCGGGCAGTTTTCTTTTGATATCATCTGCTGAACGCCGGCTGGCGATATCTAAAAATACTCCGCCATGAGGGGAGCCACGTCCTTCCTTGATTTCTTTGACAATGGCTTTGGCCACCACATCCCTGGTTAAAAGCTCGGGAGGTCTGCGGGCAGATTTATCCCCGGCCAGCCAGCGGTTGGCTTCCTCTTCTGTATCCGAAGTTTCGGCCTTATACAAATCCGGAATGTAGCGAAACATAAATCTCTCCCCCTTAGAATTTTTAAGTATGCCTCCATCTCCCCTGACCCCTTCAGTCACCAAAATCCCCTTCACCGACAAAGGCCAGATCATTCCGGTGGGATGAAACTGGACAAATTCCATATCTATCAGATCCGCCCCGGCCTGATAAGCCAGAGCCTGCCCGTCACCGGTATATTCCCAGGAATTGCTGGTGACCCGGTAAGATTTTCCGAAACCTCCGGTGGCCAAAACCACAGCTTTGGCTTTAAACAGCACAAATTCACCGGTGGTTCTCCAGTAACCCAGAGCCCCGGAGATTTTTTCACCGTCTTTCAGAAGTTTGGTAATGGTGCACTCCATATAAACTTCAATTCCCAGATGGACCGCCTTATCCTGCAGAGTCCGAATCATCTCCAGACCGGTCCGGTCCCCCACGTGAGCCAGTCTGGGAAATCTATGACCGCCGAAATTTCTCTGTAAAATTTTGCCATCTTTGGTTCTATCAAATAAAGCGCCCCAGGCCTCCAGTTCGTTTACTCTAGCCGGGGCTTCCTGGGCGTGCAGAAAAGCCATTTTATAATTATTCAAAAATTTTCCCCCCCGGATAGTGTCTCTGAAATGGACTTTCCAGTTATCTTTCTCCTCCACATTCCCCAGAGCAGCTGCCACACCCCCTTCAGCCATCACGGTATGGGCTTTGCCCAAAAGTGATTTGCATATCAGACCGACCGAGACTCCCTGCAACTTGGCTTCAATCGCCGCTCTTAAACCTGCTCCACCGGCCCCGATTACAACCACGTCATGTACATAAGTCTCTATCTTCCCGTTCACAAAATTCTCCAGTCGGTCCAGATTCCCATAGCTACCATTCTGACATACAGGTCCGCAAAACCGACCCAGATTAAAGAAAGCCAGGCCCACAGCATATGGCTGCGGTTCAAAACCGACACTTTGTTCCAAAGTTTAAAACGGGTTTTATTGGCTACAGAGCAGGAAAAACAATCCAGATTTCCACCCGCCAGATGTCTAAATGAATTACATGAAAACGTAAATACACCCAATAAAATCGGATTGATGGTCAAAACGATGCTACCCAGACCGATTCCGAAACCGTCTGCAAAAAAGTAGGACTTAATCCCGTCAACGGCTAAAATTACAACCAGAGCCAGAGCCGGATATAAAAACCAGCGGTGCATATTCTGTAAAATGAAAAGGCCTCTTTCACCCTGATATTTCTGGCCTCTGGGTTCTCCCACAGCGCAAGCCGGCGGGTCCATAAAATAGGCCCGGTAATAAAATTTCCTATAGTAATAACAGGTAGCCCGAAATCCCAGAGGGGCCCAGAGGATAAATAAAGCCGGGGTTCTTGCAAGCTTGGGCCACCATTCGGGCCAGGCCTGGACCACAAATAAGGGGGAGAAAAAGGGGGATAGATAAGGTCCCCATTCATAATAAGGATGTCCGGCTGGACCGGGATTCAAAGCTCCCCAGGTGGAATAAACCACAAAAATCGCAAAACCTAAACCGGTCCATAAAGGCTCAAACCACCATTTATCTTTACGGGCGGTTTTTCCCAGTCCGGTCATTTCCAGTCCCTTGGGCAAAATGATTTTATCCATGGGAGTATCCTTTTGCATAACCTTGAGTTAATAATTTTAACATTTTTGAAGCAAAAGTCAATCAAAATTCAGCAGATTTTAGTAAAGTGGGCTGTCCGAAAAACCGATAAAATAGGGTAGTTACACAAAGTGAGGTAACTATGACCAGCAAAGATTTCAACAAGACCGGTAGGGTAAAAAAATTTCTCAGTTTAAAGCCGGAGATAACCATTTTGGGTCCGGAATGGGACTCCCAGACCGAGCTATTTAACGAAAAGAAAGATATCTCCTACGACTTAGTTTTGAACTGCAGCTTCAAGAAATGGGATGAAATAAAGCAATTTAAAAATCTGCAGTAATATAATTTTGCCCCACAGCTATTTTTAGAACGTAACGACAGGGTGCACTAGTGCGTATTCTGGCTGGAAAATTTAAGAGAGGAAATAAAAAAGCCCCGCTTTAAAAAGGAGCTTTTTTTATCAGGAGAATTTACGCTTCGACAAAAATATAGTGTGAAATATTTTTTGAGGAAAGTCCAATTCCTATAAATTAACTTCTTCCTGGGATACCTGCTGACGAAAATCCTGGATTTTAGACTTACGCTTCAAATAACTCATCCACTGGTTGTAAATTTCAGCCTGTCTTTCATTCAACAAATCGGTGGTCAAGGAATCCTGCATAGCCGTAAAAACCGCCTCCGGCGGGGCTTCTTTTGAGGCCAGTTCGATTATATAAACTCCGGATTTGCCGCGGACCGGTTTAGAAATCCGATTCTGCTCGCTTAAGGCAAAAGCCACACCCTGAAATTCGGGAGATATCCCTACCCCGGAGACACTCATATCCTGGGCGGTAAATGTGCCGGTATGACTTAATTTCAAATTGTTAGTTTTGGCGACTTCACTTAGACCTTGTCCGGGCTTTATGCTCAGGTAAATCTGGGTGGCTTTTTGAAAAGCCAGATCCAAGGTTTTTTTGCCGAATAACTCTTTGGCTAAATACTCCTGCATTTCATCTAAGGTCTTGATTCCCGCCGGTTTCCGGTCCACCAGCTTGCAGACCACAAAAGCATTGGAGGTCTCAATAACTTCACTTACTTCACCGACCTTGGCTTCAAATGCAAAAGCGTGGGCCGGACTGTTGGAGCCGAAATCTCTCAAGAAGGTGTTTTTCTTGAAAACTCCGGTGCTGGCCGGGGTCAACTTTTTCTGGGTAACCAGCTTCTCAAATCCATCCTTTTTACTCTGGGAGGCGAATTCCTGGGCCTGGGCTTTTATTTTGGCCAAGGTCTCAGCAGTCGGCTTCACCGTCAATA
>JBIOYE010000010.1:0-4135 GCA_044870015.1 Candidatus Zixiibacteriota bacterium | reverse complement strand
CTAAAGCCATATAAGAAGCATTTTTTATCTCTAAGCTTTTAACATCATTTTCCGCCAAAAATTTTTCATATAAAGCCTGGATGGCTGCATATCCTTTCTCCTCCAGGGTGATGGGCGAGTAGAAAATTACTTCCGGTGAATTCCAGTGAAGTTCCATTATTCCATTCATATCTTCCTTTTGAATAGCAGTTACATATCTATCGTCTAAGTCCTTGGCATTGGCTTTTATCTTTTCTGGGTCAGGTTTTTGGGCACAGGCAAACCAGATAATCGATACAGCCGAAATCACTGTTAAAGCCAATAATTTTTTCATTTCTCCTCCTTTTGGTTTTCTAAAACTCTCAAATTTACTCTTGTTTGTCAAGACCTCCAACTACTTTAAATATTTTTTAAACCAGCCGGCAATGCGATTCAACCTTTCTATCCTTCTGTCTGGTCTGCCGGTTCTGGACAACCCATGAAATTCCTCCGGAAATCTGACAAAGTCGACCTTTCTTTTCAGAATTTTCAGAGCCGTAAACAGCTGCTCGGCCTGCTCGATATGACATCTCAAATCGTTTTCATTGTGCAAAATCAGAAGCGGAGTCCGGATATTTTTCACATAATAAATAGGGGACATTTTCAAAAGCCGCATCCAGTCCTCCCAGGGCTGACAGCCCAGTTCCCGAAAGTCATCATAGCCGATATCCGAACTGCCAAAAAACGAAATAAAGTTCACCACACTCCGTCCGGTAATGGCGGCTTTGAATCGGTTGGAATGCCCCACAATCCAGTTGGTCATATAGCCGCCATAAGAACCTCCGGTTACGCCTAATCTCTTAGAATCCACATAAGGTTTTTTACACAAGTAATCCACACCTTCCATAATATCTTTGTAATCTACGTTTCCCCAGTCTTTGTGGTTCCCGGCCGCAAATTTTTCTCCATATCCCTGCGAACCTCTGGGGTTGGAATAAAATATCACAAACCCCAGTGCCGCCAAAAATTGAAACTCATGAAAGAAAGCATTGCCGTAAAGCACTCTGGGGCCGCCGTGAATCTGTACCACCGCAGGGTATTTTCTTTTGGAATTAAAATCAGGGGGTTTCATAATCCAACCCTGAATTTTAGTTCTATCAAAAGAAGAGAACCAGAATTCCTCCGGTTTAGAAAGATTTAATTGGCCTAAGATTTCCTGGTTAGCCGAAGTCAACTTTCGAGCTTTCCCAGCACCACTACTATTTAGGACCCAGACCTCCCCGGGATTTCCCACATCAGCAATTAAGGCAGCGATTTTGCCGGTTTTTCCGTTCAGATGAAAATCTGCAGTTCTAAAATTGCCGGTTAGTATTTTGGAAATACTTCCCTGCAGATTCACTGAATAGATATGTGAATTTCCTGAATCACTTACGGCGAAAAATAATTTTCGACTGTCGGCAGACCAGAAAGGGGGAGCTACGCCATGCACGTCTCCGGTATCGGTGATAACCAGATCTTCGCACATACGGTCCAATTTGGCTGTCAGATTTCGGGCTGAATTTTTCTTACTTGGCTCCACCACCCAGACCTGATAGTTTCTGACTCCCCAGGTATCCTCCGGGTAAATATGTCCTAAATAAGCAATTTTTTTCCCGTCCGGTGACCAGGCTATAGCTTCTTTAGGCCCGAGCGGTGTGGAAACTTTCTTCAAGTTTTTCCCCTCCGGTGAAATTAAAAAGATATCCTGTCTTAAAGGATGTAAATCCGGGTCTACCGAGCGATTGGAAATAAAGGCGATGGTTTTTCCATCCGGAGAAAATCGAGGCCAGTGCTCTTCATATTTTCCTCTGGAAATCTGTTTAGCTTGTCCGCTCTTGGTATCACAAACCCATAAATGAAAACCATCTTTGGGGAGCCAGCCGTCCCCGTCTAAGCGATAGAAAATTCTCTTAATTTCGCGAACTACCGGAGCGGTCGGCTTGCCGTCTTTGTCTTTGAAAATCTCATCTTTTCGGAATGAATATGCCAGGTGCTTGCCATCCGGTGACCAGGAAAGCTGTTTGAAACTTCCTTCAGCTTCTATTAATTTTTCAGCTTCACCGCCATCCCGCTTAATTATAAAAATTCCCTGTTTTTCTCCTCTTTTGGAGATGAAGGCGATTCGCTTTCCGTCCGGTGACCAGACCGGTGAGGAATCTTTTACTTTTCCGAAAGTGAATTGACGATTCTGTTTACTCTCGGTGTTGACCATCCACAGATTGGAATAATATTTGTTGTCTTTTTCATCTATCCATTCCACACCATAAATTATTTCTTTTTCATCCGGCGAAATGGCTACGGAACGGACAAATTTTAGCGCAAACAAATCCTTGGCAGTGATATTTCTTTTCTGGGGCATTTTCCTCCTTGCTTCCTTCTCCTTAAAGGGATGGTAGCGGGCGGATTTATCCGACATTCTTTTTGTGCGATGAATCGCACCGCTACAAATCCCTGATCCTAATCACTGATTTTTATTACCCCGTGAGGGAGTCGAACCCCCAACCCTCGGATCCGAAGTCCGATGCTCTATCCAGTTGAGCTAACGGGGCGTTTGAATTTAAGATATAGTTTTGTGGAATAAAATTCAAGAAAAAGTTTACTAGGTCTACCATTACGCGTAGGGGCGAAGTTTATCTTCGCCCGACTTTTTTGGATGGAGTCAAGCTCCACCCCTACGCCTTGTTAGAAAATTTTCTTGAAACTCTGCTTAATCTTTAAAGGCGGGGATAAAATAAAAATCAAAATGGTGAAGATTGCCAAAGCTAAAGTGGGAACCTGAATCCACAAAGGATTGATTTCGGGGTAGACGATTTTTTCCAAATAATGAGAAATGAATGAACCCTGATAGACCTGTTCCGGTGAGACCTTTTCACGCAGCTTATTTTCCAGTATGGTCAAAGGGCAGTATTTTCCTAACACGGATAAGCCGGCTACGTAGAATATTCCGATTAAGTGCAGGGTTCGGAATTTCCACCAGTCGAGGAAGGATTTTTTGAATGCTAAAGCATACAGTGTAAAGAAAAAGCCGACCAGCATAAAGATTATCCAAGCTAAATGAATGAAGATTACGGCATCGGCTAAGATTTGGTAAAGCATGGGTGGTTTTTATTCTGATACGAATCTGGTGCTAAAATTTTGATTGACTTCCGGAGGATTTTTTTTAGATTGTGAAATTGATGTGTGAAATTTGTCCGCCCTAAAAATTGGCGGATCCGCCTCTGGCGGAGACAAGTTTGAGTCCCCATCGTCTAGCCTGGCCTAGGACATCGCCCTTTCACGGCGGTAACACGGGTTCGAATCCCGTTGGGGACGTTTTTTTATAATATCCATTATCCCGAAAGTTTAATTTAAAAAAACTAGCAATATGCTATTTACCTGGCTTTCCCGGGACGGAAAACTGCTGTTTGCCTCCAAGCTAGTCCGAAGCTTAGGTTACGGATTTCTGAGTGTGACCCTGGCTATTTACCTCGACCTGATCGGTTTGGACCGAGTACAGATAGGCACCATCCTGATGGCGACCCTGCTGAACAGCGTCATTTTTACCTTTATTTCGAGCTTCTGGGCGGACCGATTCGGCAGAAGGAAGATGGTGATTATTTTCGGTCTGCTTATGTCTCTAGCAGGATTGCTCTTTTATTTCACAGAAAATTATCTCCTCTTAATTTTAGCGGCATTTATCGGCACTATTAATGTGACCGGAAATGAGGTCGGTCCCTTCCTCTCCATCGAACAAGCCATCATACCCCAGACCTGCCCGGCTGAAAAGAGGAACTTGGCGTTCGCCCTTTACAATATGCTGGGGACTCTGGCTATGTCGGTCGGAGTTTTGGCGGGTGGTTTTCCCCAATATCTTCAAAATATATTTAATCTTAGCCAAGCCGCCTCGGTGAAGCCCTTGTTTCTTCTGTATAGTTTGCTGGGAATAATTTCGGTTTTGATAGTTTCTCTGATGTCAGATAAAGTTGAGATAAATTCTGCCAATGGCCCCAAAAAACCTGTCTATCAGGTCTTTTCTCCTTCCTCCAAAAAAATTATTTTAAAGCTTTCCCTTTTATTCGGGATTGATTCCTTTGCCGGAGGATTTATCATTCAGAGTATTTTATCCTACTGGTTCTTCGTCAAATTCGGAGTCAATTTT
>JBIOYE010000009.1:0-6820 GCA_044870015.1 Candidatus Zixiibacteriota bacterium | reverse complement strand
TATATTTTAATTCGAGATCCTTCACTGAGTTTATCCTGAGAAAAGCGAAGGGTTCAGGATGACAAACACCGACCTCTCCCTTTTTAGGGGTGTTTCAGATATTGTGTAATTTTAAAAATCTCATACTATATCTTGCGTTTTTGACGTTAAATTACATTTTCTCTGAAACAAACTCACTTTATTAGCGTTTAACTGTATGAAAGTTGAACAGAGATAGTTTTTAAAACATGGAGACAAGGAGGTGATGAGTATGAGAGAACTCATCCTGGAGGTCGAGGAATTGGAACAAAGGATTGCCCCGGGGTCTGCTTCCAACGGAGCAATGTAAATTCTGCTTGTAAAGCAGCTTAGTACTAAGTACTAAACACCTCTTGTGCGAGCCCCGATAGAAATCGGGGCTCGATTATTTTGTAGAATTATTTTCTACGGACTTCGGACTTCGGAATCCGGGAGAGGCAGAGTAAAAGGCTTGTCATTCTGAGCGCAAGCGAAGAATCCCCTGACTGTTTAATCCGCGCTACCGATGCTGTGAATTTTGTTATAACTGACCCCTCCCTAGCCCTCCCCTTATAGGGGAGGGGAAAAGATCCCCGTCTACAAAATTTATTACCAACTTCTTGTATTGACAATTCACCTTCATCCATTACATTTATTCCAGTAAAAAATTAAACAAAACCATGCAATATACACCCATCTCCGCCCCTCGCGGCAGCAAGAAATCCTGCCTTTCCTGGCACACCGAAGCCGCTTTGCGAATGCTCCAGAACAACTTGGATGAAGCCGTAGGAGAAAACCCCCGAGAGCTAATCGTCTATGGCGGAACAGGCAAAGCCGCCCGCAACTGGGAATCATATCCGGCCATCGTTGACTCCTTGAAAAAATTAAAAAATGACGAAACCCTTTTAATCCAATCCGGCAAACCGGTCGGAATTTTCAAAACCCATCCTTATTCCCCACGGGTATTGATAGCCAATTCTTTACTCGTCCCGGACTGGGCCAACTGGGAAAAATTTAGAGAACTGGAAAAATTGGGTTTGATAATGTTCGGGCAGATGACCGCCGGCAGTTGGATTTATATCGGAACCCAGGGGATTTTGCAGGGGACTTATGAGACCCTGTCGGCCCTGGCGAAAAAGCATTTTAACGGCTCTCTGGCTGGTAAATTTGTCTTAAGCGGCGGCATGGGGGGAATGGGAGGAGCCCAGCCCCTGGCGGCTACCATGAATGAAGGAACTATTTTAATTGTGGAAGTGGATGAAGCTAAAATCAAAAGAAGAATAAACTCTGGCTACTGTGATAAAATCTCTTACAGCTTGGATGAGGCTTTAAAATTAATACAGAAAGCCAAAGAAAAGAGGCAGCCACTATCAGTTGGACTGGTGGGGAACTGCGCCGAAGTGTTACCGGAAATTTTCAGAAGAAAAATCATCCCGGAGGTGGTAACAGACCAGACTTCTGCTCATGATGAATTAAATGGCTATGTGCCGGCTGGCATATCTTTCGATGAAGCTTTAAAATTGAGAAAAGAAAATCCCGGTGATTACATCAAGCGCTCTTTTGAATCGATGTTAGCTCATGTGCAAGCCATGCTGGATTTTCAAAAAGCCGGAGCCGTAGTTTTCGATTACGGGAATAATTTGAGAGGACAGGCCAAAAAAGCCGGTCTGGCCAACGCCTTTGATTATCCCGGATTTGTGCCGGAATATATCAGACCATTGTTCTGTGAAGGGAAAGGTCCTTTCAGATGGGTAGCTCTTTCCGGTGACCCTCAAGATATTTATGTAACCGATGAAGTGGTGGTCAAAGAATTCAAGCAGGATGAGCCCTTGGTCAGGTGGATTAAGCTGGCTCAAGAAAAGGTAAAATTTCAGGGGCTTCCGGCTAGAATCTGCTGGCTGGGTTACGGTGAAAGAGCCCATTTCGGAGAGATTATCAATAATCTGGTCAAAAAGAAAAGAATCCAAGCACCCATCGTAATAGGCAGAGACCATCTGGATACCGGTTCGGTGGCTTCTCCCAACCGGGAGACCGAGGCGATGAAAGATGGCTCGGATGCTATTGCGGACTGGCCCATTTTGAATGCTCTGCTGAATGCGGTCTCCGGTGCCAGCTGGGTTTCGGTGCATCATGGCGGAGGAGTGGGAATCGGAAAATCGATTCATGCCGGAATGGTGATTGTGGCTGACGGAACTAAGGAGATGCAGAAGCGGCTCAATCGGGTTTTAACCAATGACCCCGGAATCGGAGTTGCCAGACATGCTGACGCCGGCTATCCGGAAGCTTTGAATCTGGCTTTACAAAAGGGAATAAAAATACCCATGCTGAAAAAAGAGGAGAAAAAGGAAAAACCTTCTCCTGCAAAAGTACCTATCTCCTAAAATTTCTTGAAAGCTCCTTCTCCAACTTTAGCCATTGTCAATATCAGCCAGCTTCTGACTTTGAGGTCTTCTGTCACAGGACCCAGAGCCGGTAAAAATCAATCTGACTTAGGAATTATTGAAAACGGAGCAGTCTTAGTTTCCGGTGATAAAATCCTGGAAGTGGGAAAGAGTTCTACTTTAAAAAAGAAAACCTCCCGCAAGACCAAGGTAATTGACGCTAAGGGGAAAGTCGTTACCCCTGGTCTGGTGGACTGCCACACTCATTTAGTCTTTGCCGGAAGCCGGGTCGATGAATTTGAATTAAGAATCCAGGGGAAAACTTACCAGGAGATTGCCCAGATGGGAGGTGGAATCAATTCTACCGTTACCCAGACCAGAAAAGCTTCCCCGAAAGACCTTTTAAATTCAGGATTAGAAAGATTAAATCGGATGTTATCTTTCGGCACCACCACTGTGGAAGCCAAATCCGGTTATGGTTTGTCCACCGAATCAGAGCTCAAAATATTAGAGGTAATCAAAAGTTTAAGGCGAAAACATGCAATTGATATAGTGCCAACTTTTTTAGGCGCTCATGCCATTCCGGAAGAGTTTAAAATTTACCGACGAGATTATATCCGAATCTTGACCGAAGAGATGATTCCCCAGGTAGCCAAAAGAAAATTAGCGGAATTTTGTGATGTCTTTTGTGAAAACGGATATTTTAGTGTGGATGAATCCAGAAAAATTTTAGAAACCGGACAAAGAGTTGGCTTGAAACCGAAAGTCCATGCGGATGAATTGGGAAACACCGGCGGCTCGCAAGTGGCCACAGATGTTGGAGCAATTTCGGCCGACCATCTGGTCTATGTCATAGATGATGATATTGAAAAGATGAAAAGAGCCGGTGTGATTGCAGTTTTGCTGCCCTCCACTTCATTTTTTCTTGCCTCCCGCTATGCTCCGGCACGTAAAATGATAGAGAATGGCTTAGCTGTGGCTTTGGCGACCGATTTCAATCCCGGTACTTCTATGACGGAATCCATGCTGATGGTGATGAGTTTGGGGTGTCTGAATCTGAAGATGACTCCGGCAGAAGTGATAACGGCAGCTACCATAAATTCGGCTTATGCTATTAATCGAGGAGAGCAGGTCGGAAGCTTGGAGCCGGGCAAGAAAGCCGACCTGGTAATCTGGGAGGTTGCCAATTATCGAGAAATCCCTTATCATTATGGAGTAAATTTAGCCCGGATCGTTATCAAGAATGGGAAAATCCCTTTTCAAAATAAGTAACTCATTTTTTCTGATTTTAATTTTGTGCTGGGGAATCAACTGTGGCCCTTATTCTTTTAAATCCACCTCCGGCGGAACGACTTTTAAAACTATTGCGGTTCCTTTATTTGATAACCAGACCCAGGAATACGGTATCCGGGAAATTTTAGCCGACTCCATTGCCAACCGGATAGTGCGGGATAATAGTTTAAAAATAGTGACGGAAAGCCAGGCGGATGTTATATTACGGGGAAGCATCAACAAGTATGAAAGAGCGGTGTACACTTATGACCAGGCCGAGAACGTCAAAGAATATATCGTCCGGATATTTGTCAAAGTGGCTCTGGAAAATACCAAAGCCAAAAAGTCCGAATGGGAAGAACCCAATCTGCAGGGCTGGGGAATTTATAACGTGATTATAACCCCGCCGGAGACCGAGGATGACGGCAAAGCCAAAGCCATCGCCAAATTGTCTGAAGATATCGTGAACAAAACGGTCAAAAGTTGGTGAAATTTACTATGGTTCGACCGGCTCACCATACTTTGTAAAGGAGAATTTATGTGGAAAAAAATTGTTCTTTGCGGAATAGTTTTGGTAGCGACAGGAAGTGTTGTTTTAGCGGATATCAACTCCAAAGCCGGGACCACTTCTTATACTTTTTTGAGAGTGGGACCTCTGGCCCGCATTCAGGCCATGGGAGGTGCTTATACCGGTTTAGCTGATGATGAAGGGTCTTTGTATTACAATCCGGGCGGCCTGGCTAAAATTAAAGACAAAACTTATCTGCTCTCTTACTCCAATTATATAACCGATGTTCAATCCGGTTTTGTGGGGCTGATTTACCCCTTGAATAACAACCGCTCAGTCGGAGTCTCCTTCAATTATTTGAACTGGGGAGATATTATACAAACTGATTCGCTCAATAATGAATTAGGAATTTTTACACCCACGGATATCGCTTTTGCCGTCTCCGGAGCTACTCTGGTCAATCCCAGTTTTGACGCCGGTGCCACCGTAAAAATTATTTTTGAAAAAATTTCCGATTATTCCACTTCCGCTTTGGCTGTGGACTTGGGGGGAATTTACACCGCCACAGACGGCAGAACCAGATTCGGGGTTACGGTTTTGAATTTCGGGAAGCAGATGAAGTCAGCCGGAAGTATAAAGGAATCTTTACCAACCGTGTATAAGATAGGATTCTCCCATCATTTGAAAGAACTCCCTCTGGTGGTGGCGGGCGATTTGAACAAACCCCGGGATAACAATTTTTATATTAACGTAGGGGGAGAATTTGTGCATTTCAAGAATTTGCTTTTGAGAATGGGCTGGTCCTCCAACTCCGGGGATATCAAAGATGTTTCCGAGAGCGGGTCTCTGGCCGGGTTTGGTTTCGGTCTGGGGTTCTTGTTGAAAAATTACAAGCTGGATTATTCCTATTCTTCTTTTGCCGATTTGGGTTCGGTGCATCGGTTTACGATTGCCGGAATCATTAAATGAGGGAAATGACCCCACCCTACCCTCCCCTAGAGGGGAGGGAATTTTTGGAAATTTCTCCCTCTCCTGTAGGAGAGGGCTGGGGTGAGGTCACAGTTCCAATGGTGGTGCAAAATTATGATTAAATTTTCAACCCTTCTAGCTTTAAATATTCTTATTTTTCTGTCCTGCTCTTCGGGCAACAAACCCAAAGATACGGTCATGATATTTTTCGGAGCCATGCGCTCAGCGGATACTCTGGGTATTGAAAGCGCTGTGGACCTGGAGAAAATTTTAGCTGAAAGAAAAAATGAACTGCTTTCCTCCGGTAAAACCGCCCAAGCTGACAGCCTGAATAAAGAGAAGCTGATTGAGGAGTTGACCGTGGGTAATCTCAATCAGCTGTGGCTGAAAAATCAGATCGTGGTGGGGAAAACCGAGAAGAAGGGGGATACGGCTCTGGTTGAAATTTCTTTCATTGACCCTAATAGCGGGACCCAGTATTACAACAAGATGGCTTTGTATAGAAAAGATAGGGATTGGAAGATTTTTTCTTTCAAAGTTTTGAAGTGATTTTCGCCCCTCTTTTCAGGCGGCTAAACGCCATAATTCGTCTATATGAAAGTTAGCTGTAATTATTAAACCGACACGACCATGAAAAAATACCTGCTTCTTTTAGCCATTCCCTTCAGCTTGATTGGATTTTCCTTTTCTGAAAAAATTTCTCCACAGGACAGCCTAGTTAAGGAAAACACTATCACAAACCTTTACGATGCTTTTAGCAAAGACTCTTCTCTTGTTAAGGATTTCGGCTTTTCGTGTATCACGAAATATCAGGGCAAGACCATTTTGTTTGATGCTGGAAGCAACTCAGACATTTTCAAAAAAAATACTAACAAACTGGGAATAGACCTTACCAAGGTTGATATGGTAGTTATATCTCACGGACACTTTGACCACCTGAACGGGGTAGATTATCTTTTACAAATAAACCCCAAGGTTAAAATCTATTTCCCTTACGATGTTTTCTGGGGAGCACCCGTTCCCTTTGATGCCACCGGACAAGAGCCGGCAGTAAAAGATTCTTTGCCGGTTTACATGCAATACTTTGACGGAGGAAATACAAAATTTACCATCAATCAATCAGGAAGATTCTGGAACGCCAACATTGAATTCGTAAAGACATCCAAGGAAATATTACCGGGGGTGACGATTATTGCCACCAGTTCTCCATACATGGGATACTTTTCATGTTATCCCGGTAAAAGTTTCGTAGAAGGGCAGTTTGAAGAAAAAGACCAGGAGTGTAAAAACACAAATCTTCCTGAACTTTCCTTATCCATAAAAACTGATAAAGGACAGGTGTTGATTGTTGGGTGCTCGCATTCGGGAGTCGAGAACATTATCAAGGAAACAAAAACAACCACAAATGACAAAATAGAGCTAGTATATGGAGGATTTCACATGCTACCATTTGACCGAAAACAGACTCAACGGTTAGTAAATTTGCTCAAGAATGATTTACAGGTTCATCGTGTTGCACCGGCGCATTGCACAGGACATCTTGCATTTAAAATTCTGAAGGATACATTCGGAAACGACTATTTATACGCTGGACTCGGTGATACCATATCATACTAGTGAAAAGCATAGCTACTGATTTTATTTTTAAGGGTGGAGACAAGCTACACCACCACCACGCTATTTACTGCCCCCA
>JBIOYE010000008.1:0-10171 GCA_044870015.1 Candidatus Zixiibacteriota bacterium | reverse complement strand
AGGTGGAGCTGATAGTCCCCATAGCTATGGAAAAGGAGCTGAGATTCGCCATAAGAGAAGGGGGCCGAACCGTGGGAGCCGGCGTGGTAACTCAAATTGTAAAATAACTTTTAACTTCCATAACCGTAACAATAAATTTTCATTGGAAAAATAAGCGTTTGACAGTCTAAAAGAAAACAGCAAAAAAATACTAAGAAGAAAACTTTAAAAATTAAAGAACGATGGCACGAGAGATAATAACTTTGGCTTGCGGAGATTGCAAGAGAAGAAACTATACCGATACCAAAAACAAAAAAAAACATCCGGACCGGGTAGCTTTCAAAAAGTTCTGTCCGTTTTGCGATAAACACACAGTGCACAAAGAAATTCGCTAATATCGTCACATAAAAACGGGGAATTGTTCAATTAAATCTTGACATCTTTCAAATCTATCATAAAGAAAGCTCAGTGAATATTATTGTTCTTAAAGGCAACCAAAACAGAAAAATTTTACGTAAAACTTTTTTGGTCTTTTCTTTTTTCAACCAGAGTTTTAGGACTGTAGCTCAACTTGGTAGAGCACCGGTCTCCAAAACCGGCGGTTGGGGGTTCAAATCCCTCCAGTCCTGAGTAAGTAAATTATGTGGCAAAAATTAATAAGATTCTTAAAGGAGGTAAGACTAGAATTAACCAAAGTCACCTGGCCCACCAAAGATGAGCTGGTAGGGTCAACCGTAGTGGTAATAATTTTGTCTTTGATTTTATCGGCTTTTGTGGGATTGGTGGACTTGGGTTTATCCAACATTTCACGCATAATTCTAAGATAAACATGGTCATGAAGTGGTACGTCGCGCATACTTATTCCGGGCATGAACAGAAAGCCAAAAAATATTTGGAGAGCGAAATCACAAATTCCGGTTTGACAGATAAATTCGGCCGAATAATCATCCCCATGGAAGAAATCGTGGAGATGAAGCAGGGTAAAAGGTCCACCAGTCAGAAAAAATTTTTACCCAGCTACATTCTGGTGGAAATGGAGTTGGACCGGGATACCGCCAGTTTGGTAACCAACACTCCGGGCATCACCAACTTTGTGGGAAGCAAAGGGAAGCCGGAAGCTTTGAGAGAAACAGAGGTGGAAAGAATCTTAAAGCAGATGGACAGTAGCCGGGAAAGAGATTTAGACGAAATCCCTTTCAAAGTGGGAGACCCGGTCAAGGTTATCGACGGTCCCTTCACCGATTTTTCCGGGGCGGTGGGGGAAGTGAATATGGAAAGGAAGAAAGTAAAAGTGATGGTCTCTATTTTCGGCCGCCCCACTCCGGTAGAATTGGATTTTTTGCAGGTTCAGAGCTTGGTGAAAGTCGGAAAGTAATCTAAAATTTTCAAGTGACTGAAAACAATTAAAGAAGTAAAATTGACCCAAAAATATGGCTAAAAAAATTACCGCCACAGTAAAATTGCAAATTCCGGCTGGAAACGCCAACCCGGCGCCGCCGGTCGGTCCGGCATTGGGTCAACAGGGAGTCAATATCATGGAGTTTTGCAAGCAATTTAATGCCAAAACCCAGAGTCAGGTGGGCTTGATTATTCCGGTAATTATAACTGTCTACGCCGACAAATCATTCACTTTCATTACCAAGACCCCGCCGGCCAGTGTGCTTTTAAAAAAAGCAGCCAAGGTGGAAAAAGGGTCCGCTGAGCCGAACCGGGTCAAAGTCGGAAAAGTAAGCATGGCCCAGGTCAAAGAAATAGCCCAGCTGAAAATGCCGGATTTAAACGCCACTACTTTAGAAGCGGCCATGAAACAGGTGGCCGGAACAGCCCGAAGTATGGGGATAGACGTGGAAGGTTAATTCTAAATAAAAAATTATGCTCAGAGGAAAAAAATACAGACAAGCCCAAGAGAAGGTTAAGCCAAAACCAAATTATACCCTGGAAGAAGCAGTCAAACTCATGAAAGAAGCTGCTTACGCCAAATTCGATGAAGCAGTCGAACTCTCATTGAATTTAGGGGTAGACCCCAAGCAGGCCGACCAGATTGTCAGAGGAACCGTGGTATTGCCGCACGGCACCGGCAAAAAAGTAAAAGTGCTGGTGTTTGCCAAAGGAGAAAAACAAAAAGAGGCCCGGGATGCCGGCGCTGACTATGTAGGTGCGGAGGATCTAATTGAAAAAATCAACACCGGCTGGGTGGACTTTGACGCCTGCGTGGCCACACCGGATATGATGGGAGCCGTGGGAAAATTAGGTAAAGTTTTGGGTCCCCGGGGGCTGATGCCCAATCCCAAAGCCGGCACCGTTACCTTCGATGTAGCCAAAGCGGTTAAAGATTTGCAGGCCGGTAAAATCGAATACCGGGTGGATAAACAGGGAAATATCGGAGTAGCCATAGGGAAAAAATCGTTCAGCGAACAACAGCTGGTGCAGAATGCCCAAACTTTCTTAGATGCCATTTTGAGAGCCAAACCGACCTCAGCCAAAGGACAATACCTCAAAAGTGTCACTCTGTCCTCCACCATGAGTCCGGGGATAAGAATAAATACCCAGCAGATTTTGGAAAAAGTTCACGAGTTATCTTAAAATCAAAATTATGCAGAAAACCGAAAAAACCAGATTAGTCGAAGAATTAAAACAAAAACTGGAAAAATCCAACAGCATCTTTCTGGCTGATTTCACCGGCTTGAACGTGGAAGATATTACCCGGCTCCGAAGAAACCTGAAAGAGAAGTCGATTGACTTCAAAATTGCCAAAAATACCCTGACCCGTCTGGCCGCCAAGGAGAGCGGCAAAGAGGCCATAGTGGATTATCTACAGGGACCGGTGGGGGTGGCTTATATTTACGGCGACCCGGCCTGGGCCGCCAAAATATTTTACGAGTCTTTCAAAAAGATCGAAAAGCCCAAAATCAAGGCCTTTCTAATTGAAAATCAGCTTTACACCGGCGAAAGATTAAAAGAATGGGCCACTCTGCCGCCTAAAGAAGAGGTCTTGGCAGAGCTGGTGGCTGCTTTGAACGCACCCATGGCACAATTAGTCGGAATTCTGAATGCTGTAATCCAAAACTTTGTTCTGACTTTGGATGGATTGGCGGACAAGAAGAGCAAGGAAGAACCTGTAGCTCAAGCCCCGGCCCAGGAAGTTTCTGCAGCTGAAACCACCGCAGAAATATCCGAGGCCCCAGCCTCAAGTGCTGGAACTCCAGTAAAACCTGAAGCAACCAGCCCAGAAAGCGAAGCACCAAACCCGGAAAACCAAACCAGCGAAAATCAAACAAGTTAAACCATAATCTATTAAGGAGGAAAGATGGTAACCGAGAAGAAGAGTAAAAAAGAAACCAAATCTGACGGTGGCGTAGCGATAGCAGAGCCGGGAGACAAAATTTCCCAAGCCGTAGAGCTGATTGAGAACATGTCGGTTCTGGAGCTCTCCGAGCTTTCCAAAACCCTACAGGATAAATTCGGAGTGCAGGCCGCCATGCCCATGGCTATGGCCGCAGGGCCGGCCGGTGCTGGCAAAGGTGGTGCAGCTGCCGTTGAGGAGAAAACCGAATTTACGGTCATGCTCCAGTCAACCGGGGATAAAAAAATTCAGGTAATCAAAGTAGTTCGGGAGCTGACCGGCTTAGGGCTCAAAGAGGCCAAAGATCTGGTGGATGGAGCTCCCAAACCTATAAAAGAAGGGATTCCCAGAGACGAGGCCGAGAGTTTAAAAGCTAAACTGGTGGAAGCCGGAGCCACGGTAGAAATTAAATAACAAAAAAACACTTTAAAATTACCTTTACCTTTTAAGGAGGGTGATTTAATTGTCCCAAAATCAAGAAATTAAGCGGGAAAGCTACGCTAAGTTAAAAGAGGTAGCCAGTCTGCCCGATTTTTTAGAAGTTCAGATAGACTCTTTTGAGGATTTTTTACAAACTAAAGTAGAGCCGGAAAAAAGAGAAAACAAAGGATTGCAAAAAGTTTTCAGCGAAATTTTTCCCATCACCGATGTCAAGGAAAATTTCTCCTTGGAATTCGTCAAATATACCCTAGGCACTCCCATGTACAGCATCTGGGAATGCCAGGACAGAAACATGACCCACGGCTGTCCCCTCAAAGCCACCTTAAGATTGGTAGCCCGAGCAGAAGATAAAGAGGGTCAGAAAACCAAAGGGGTCAAAAATGTTATTGAGCAGGAGGTTTATTTGGGGGAGCTACCTTTAATAAACGAAAGAGGAACTTTCATCATCAACGGCGCCGAAAGAGTCATCGTCAGCCAGCTGCACCGTTCCCCGGGGGTATTTTTTGACGAAGAAATTCATCCCAACGGGAAAAAACTTTTTTCCGCACGCATAATCCCCTATCGCGGCTCTTGGGTGGAATTCAATTTAGATATCAATGATATAATGTATGTGCATATAGACACCCGCCGGAAACTGCCGGCCACCACTTTGCTGCGGGCTCTGGGTTTTGATTCCGACGAAAGGATTTTATCCTTATTTTATGAAACCGAAAAAGTAAATTTAAAATCCGCCAAACCTTCCAAATTAGTAGGTAAAGTTTCCGCTTCAACCGTAGTTCGGAAATCCACCGGTGAAATCATAATTTCAGTCGGTGAGACCATTACTGAAGAGCATCTGGAGAAATTCAAAAAAATAAAATTAGACAGTTTAAAGATTGTCTCCCAGGATGTTTCCAAAGATTCCGGGGTTATCAGAAATACTTTAAAGAAGGACAACACCAAAAATGAACTGGAAGCCCTCTACAAAATATACAGCTTGATTCGCCCGGGTGAAGTCCCCACTCCGGAAATGGCCTCCGGTCTGATTGAAAAAATGTTCTTCACCCCCAAACGCTATGACTTAGGGGAAGTAGGGCGTTACATGATAAACCAGAGGTTGCATCTGGATATACCCCTGGATACCACCACCCTGGACCGAAAAGATTTTATCGCCATCATCAAATATTTGCTGGATTTAAGAAACGGTATCGGCAACGTGGATGACATTGACCACTTGGGTAACCGGAGAGCCCGTTCGGTGGGAGAACTTTTGGGCAATCAGTTCTCGGTGGCCTTTTCCCGCATGGCTCGGACCATTAAAGAAAGATTATCCTTGCGGGACAGTGAGAATACGACTCCCCATGATTTGGTCAATGCCCGGACCGTTTCCTCTGTCATTCAGACTTTTTTTGGTTCCAGCCAGCTTTCTCAATTCATGGACCAGACCAATCCTCTAGCTGAATTAACCCACAAGCGCAGACTGTCTGCTTTGGGTCCCGGCGGATTGACCCGGGAAAGAGCCGGCTTTGAGGTGCGTGACGTGCATCACACCCATTATGGCAGAATGTGCCCCATAGAAACACCGGAAGGACCCAACATAGGTCTGATTGCTTCTCTTTCCACCTATGCCCGTATCAACAAGTACGGTTTTCTGGAAACCCCTTACCGCAAAGCGAAAAACGGCAAGGTTACCGAGAAAATTGAATATTTGACTGCTGACCAAGAGGACCAGTATGTCATTGCCCAGGCCAACGAGCCTCTGGAAAAAGACGGGTACTTTGTCAATTCCACGGTCAAAGCCCGCCTGAGGGGAGATTTCCCCACTGTTCCACCGGAAAAAATTGATTATATGGATGTCTCTCCCAAGCAGCTGGTCAGTGTGGCCGCGGCTCTGATACCTTTCTTAGAGCATGATGATGCCAACCGGGCTTTGATGGGTTCTAACATGCAAAGACAGGCGGTGCCTTTGATCAATCCGGAGCCGCCCTTTATCGGAACCGGCATGGAGAAAAAAGTTGCCATCGATTCCAAGGCTGCGCTGGTAGCCAAACGGGCCGGAGTGGTGGAATATGTGGATGCCGAAAGAATCATAATCCGGCCAACTTCCGGTGAAAAAGATTCCGAACTTTTGGATTTTGACGAATACGATTTTGAAAAATTCAGACGCTCCAATCAAGATACCTGCATCAATCAGGTCCCGATTGTCAGCTTAGGTGAGAAAGTGGAGAAGGACCAAGTGATTGCGGATGGTCCCGGCACTTCACAAGGGGAGCTGGCCTTGGGTGCTAATGTCTTGGTGGCATTTATGCCTTGGAGAGGTTACAATTTTGAAGATGCCATAGTCTTAAGTGAAAGATTAATAGTGGATGATACGTTTACCTCCATTCACATAGAAGAGTTTGAACTGCAGGTGAGAGACACCAAACGGGGTGCTGAAGAGTTAACCAGAGAAATTCCCAACGTCTCCGAAGAAGCCGTAGCCAATTTAGATGAAAGAGGAATTATTAGAATGGGGGCGGAAGTGGAAGCCGGAGATATTTTAGTGGGGAAAGTCACCCCCAAAGGTGAAACCGAGCTTTCTCCGGAAGAAAGATTATTGAGAGCTATCTTCGGTGAAAAGGCCGGAGATGTAAAAGATGCCTCTTTGAAAGCGCCGCCGGGGATGAGCGGAGTGGTAATTGACACCAAGGTCTTTTCCCGCAAAGAGCATACCGAAGAGGCCAAGAAACAGGACCGCAATGAAGTCAATCAGATCAAGCGAAAATACCAGAAGCAACTGGTAGGCTTAAAAGAGGCCTTCGAGCAGAAATTGAAGGCTCTCTTAATCGGTGAAACCGCCAATACCATCCGCAAGAAGAATTCCAAAGATATTTTTATCCGGGGCGGGTCCAAAATTAAAGAAGATTCTTTTGGCCGGGTCGAACTGGAAAATCTGGTGGCCGACGACGGTTTTACCCAGGATAAAAAAATAAACAAGAAAATTGAGAATCTTATCAAAAATTATGAGGATCTGGTAGCCAGGAAAAAAACCGAACTGGAAATCGAGCTGGATAAAATCTCCCGCGGAGCCGAGCTTCCTCCCGGTGTAGTGCAATTAGTCAAAGTCAGCGTAGCCACGGAAAGAAAAGTCTCCGTCGGCGATAAAATGGCCGGTCGGCACGGCAACAAAGGTGTGGTCGCCAGAATTGTCCCGGTGGAAGATATGCCTTACCTCCCTGACGGAACTCCCATAGACATAATTTTGAATCCCTTAGGTGTCCCCTCCCGTATGAATGTGGGTCAGATTTTGGAAACTCACTTAGGCTGGGCCGCTAAAAAACTGGAGAAATATATAGCCACCCCGGTCTTTGACGGAGCCAGCTTGAAGGAAATCAAAGCCGAATTGAAAAAGGCGGATTTGCCAGATTCTGGCAAATCAATTTTATACGACGGAAGGACCGGAGAGCAGTTTGAAAATGAAATCACGGTGGGATATATCTATATGATGAAGCTTTCTCACCTGGTGGATGATAAAATCCACGCCCGTTCCATCGGGCCCTACTCTCTGGTCACCCAGCAGCCCTTGGGCGGTAAAGCCCAATTTGGAGGACAGAGATTCGGAGAAATGGAAGTCTGGGCTCTGGAAGCTTACGGCGCTTCCTATTCTCTGCAGGAAATGTTGACGGTCAAATCCGATGATGTCACCGGCCGCTCCCGGGTTTATGAGGCCATCGTTAAAGGCGAGAACCCGCCGGAACCGGGCATCCCGGAATCGTTCAATGTGCTCATCAAGGAGCTGCAAAGCTTGGCTTTAAATGTAGAATTGGTTGAGGGTAGTTAATTTGTTTTTGAACAATACAATAGAAATTAAGATGAAACGAAATTTTAACGGGTTTATTAAAAAGGAGGATTTCAAGTGGTAGAATTTTTTAGCAGACCTCAGAAAAAAGCTACCAACTTCAAGGCCATCCGGATTCAGCTGGCCTCTCCGGAGACCATCCGTTCCTGGTCTTTTGGAGAAGTGACCAAGCCCGAAACCATCAACTATCGCTCCTACAAACCTGAAAGAGACGGACTTTTTTGCGAACGGATTTTCGGCCCGGTCAAAGACTGGGAATGTAACTGCGGAAAATATAAAAGGGTTCGTTTCCGCGGGATTGTGTGCGACCGCTGTGGTGTAGAAGTTACCCAATCCAAAGTCAGAAGAGAGAGGATGGGGCATATCGAGCTGGCAGTCCCGGTCTCCCATATCTGGTATTTCAAATCGGTCCCTTCCCGCATAGGGTATCTGCTGGATTTATCGGTGCGGGAATTGGAGCGAATATTATACTACGAATCCTACATTATAATTGACCCGGGCAACACCTCCTTAAAAGTCAAGGATATCATCACCGAGGATGAATATCGGGAACAGGAAGAATCCGGCAAGCAGTTTGTGGCCAAAATGGGGGCCGAGGCTATTCTGGAGCTTCTAAAACAGATCGATATTGAAGAGTACTCCATTTCCCTGCGGGCCCAGATTAAAGTGGAGACCTCCACCCAGAGAAAGAAAGATGTTCTGAAAAGATTGAGAGTTATCGAATCTTTCCGGCAGTCCAACAACAAACCGGACTGGATGATTCTAAACGTGGTTCCGGTGATACCTCCGGACTTAAGACCTTTGGTCCCTTTGGAAGGGGGAAGATTTGCCACCTCGGATTTGAACGATTTATACCGTCGGCTCATCAACCGCAATAATCGTCTCAAAAAGCTGATGGAAATCAAAGCCCCGGAAGTGATCTTGCGCAACGAAAAAAGGATGTTACAGGAGGCAGTGGATGCATTATTCGACAACGGCCGCCGCTCCCAGGCCGTTCACGGAGATTCCAAGCGGCCCTTAAAATCGCTTTCCGATTTACTGAAAGGGAAACAGGGACGCTTCCGCCAAAACCTCCTGGGTAAAAGAGTGGATTACTCCGGCCGTTCAGTCATCGTGGTCGGTCCGGAATTAAAATTACACCAGTGCGGTCTGCCTAAAAATATGGCTCTGGAGCTTTTCAAGCCCTTCATCATTTCCAAGCTGGAGGAGAAAGGGTTTGTGCAAACCGTCAAGTCCGCCAAAAAATTGGTGGAAAGAGAGAGACCGGAAGTCTGGGATATTTTAGAGGAAATCATAGCCGACCATCCGGTACTTTTAAACCGAGCACCCACCTTACACCGCTTAGGTCTGCAGGCTTTCTATCCGGTATTGGTGGAAGGTAAAGCCATCCGTCTACATCCCTTGGTCTGTGCGGCTTTCAACGCCGACTTTGACGGAGACCAGATGGCGGTGCATGTGCCTCTGTCATTTGAAGCCCAACTGGAAGCCAAAATCTTGATGCTTTCGGTCAATAATCTGCTTCTGCCTTCCAACGGACGACCGGTAACTACCCCCACTCAGGACATGGTTCTGGGCTGCTACTATTTGACCAAAGATAAACCGAATGATAAAGGGGAAGGAAAAATTTTCTCCTCCATTGAGGAAGTGATGGCTGCCTTCGACGCCAAAGAAGTGGGTTTACATGCCAAAATTAAAGTCCGTCAGGAAGGGAAATTGATTGACACCACCGTCGGCAGAGTGTTTTTAAATCAGGTGGTTCCCAAAGAATTAGGATTTTTCAATGAAGTTGCCTCCAAGTCAAAATTGGAAGGACTGGTCTCGGAATCTTACCGTAGATTGGGTAATTACCATACGTCATTATTCCTAGACAACCTCAAAAAATTAGGTTTTGAATACGCCACTCTGGGCGGAATCACAGTGGGAATCGATGATATGATTATTCCCCCGGAAAAAGTAAATTTGATCGACCGGGCCCAGAAAGAAGTAGACCGGATTCAAAAGCAATATGAAAAAGGAATTATTACCAACGGAGAAAGATACAACAAAGTTATCGATACCTGGACCCATACTACCAACGAAGTGGCCCAGGCCATGTATGAGGGTTTGAAAAAAGCCAACCATGGATTTAACCCTATTTATATGATGGCAGAGTCCGGAGCCAGAGGAAATATCGACCAGGTGCGACAGCTTGCCGGGATGAGAGGTCTTATGGCCAAACCCCAGAAGAGAATCACCGGTCAGATCGGTGAAATTATCGAATCTCCAATCACCGCTAACTTCCGGGAAGGTTTAACCGTGTTAGAGTATTTTATCTCCACCCACGGTGCCAGAAAAGGTTTAGCTGATACGGCTCTGAAGACTGCGGATGCCGGTTATTTGACTCGTCGGCTAGTGGATGCGGCTCAAGATGTAATTATCAACGAAATTGACTGCGGTACCATTTTAGGGCTGGATGTGGAGGCCCTAAAAGAAGGGGAAGAGGTAATCGAATCTTTGAAAGATAGAATCTTGGGAAGAGTGACCCTGGAAGAAGTGTCCGACCCCATTGCCGGAGAGGTTCTGGTACAGGCCGGAGATGAAATTTCCGAAGA
>JBIOYE010000007.1:0-3075 GCA_044870015.1 Candidatus Zixiibacteriota bacterium | reverse complement strand
CTGCCGATTTTATTGCCCTTGGGCATCGGTCTGTGGATCAACAACACAAAAGCGGCTCTGGAAGGGTTGTGGAATTATAAGACCGAATTTGTGCGGACCCCCAAATACGGAATCGATAAAAAGTTGTCATTTTTAACCCCCCTGAAATACCAGAGTCAACCTAACTGGGTTTCCCTGGCAGAGCTAATCTTCTTCGGCTATTTGACTATGACCCTTTTCTATGCCTGGGTGAATAAAATTTATGTAGCCATCCCTTTGCTTTTGGTTTTTCAAATCGGCTTCGGGATAGTAGCCGTACTTTCCTGGTTGCATTCCCGAAAATTCAAACAAGTTAATTTAAGTTTCACCAGTTAAGACTTATTTTAATTTTAAGCAATAAATCAACCGGAGTATTGTGAAGTCCAAATATAAGTTGTTTTCTACCATTGCGGTTCACGGAGGAGAAGAAACCAAGTTTCCCATAGGAGCGGTAGCCCAGCCGATTTATCAGACCTCCACTTTTGTCTTTGAGTCCACCTCCAAAATAAAAAGATTCCAAGAAGGGGACCCCAGCTTATATCTTTACACCCGCTACGGCAACCCCACTATCAGAGCTGCTGAAGAAAAAGTCGCCCAGTTAGAAGGGGGGAACGAAGGATTGGTCTTCACCTCCGGTATGGCGGCCATTTCCACCACCATTTTGACTTTGTGCTCTACCGGCGATAAAATCATAGCCACCCGCAGTCTGTATGGTGGAACTCATCATCTGTTCATGAGCATCTTACCCCGCTTGGGGATACAGGTCAATTACGTTGACAGCGAAACCCTGGAGCCGTTCGCTAAGTTGATTGATAAAAGCACCAAACTGTTTTACATCGAAACTCCCACTAACCCCAATTTAAAGATAGTGGATATCAAAAAAGTAGTAGCCCTGGCCAGAAAACATAATCTAACCACTGTCATAGATAATACTTTTGCCACCCCCTATAATCAGAAACCGATCAAAATGGGAATCGATGTGTCCATAGAGAGCGGCACCAAGTATCTGGCGGGGCATTCGGATTTAATTGTAGGAACCGTGGTCGGTAAAAAATCTTTTATCAAGAAAGCCAGCTATTTCAGAAAAATTTTAGGCGGCTCCTGCGACCCTCTGGGTGCCTATTTGCTTCTCCGGGGAATGAAAACTCTGGCTGTCCGGGTAGAAAAACAGAATCAGAACGGCATGCTTGTCGCAAACTTTTTAGCCAAACATCCTAAAGTCAAAGGAGTGTTCTATCCGGGTCTTCCTTCGCACCCTCAGCATAACTTAGCCAAATCTCAAATGAAAAGTTTCGGAGGAATGGTCACTTTTGAACTGGCTGGCGGTCTGGCCGCGGCCACAAAAGTGATTGACAACTTCAAACTGATTTTGAATGCCTCCAGTTTAGGCAGTGTTGAGTCTCTGGCAAGTTTACCGGTTTTAACCTCGCATTACGGTTTTTCCAAAGAGGATTTGAAGAAAGCCGACGTCAGTACCGGAATGGTCCGAATCTCCTGCGGCATAGAAGATACCGTGGATTTGATTTCCGACCTCAAGCAGGCTTTAAATAAGCTAAAATAAGCTTAAGTTGTTGATTTTCAAGACGATTAAATAGGTAGAAACAGATAATCTTTGTTATAATAAGGAATTAAGCAGTATCCATTTAAGTCACATCGATTTAAGGGATAAATTTCAAAAGTATCACTTTTTTATTTTAAGTCGGCAGCATGGAATCAAATTCCAATTCCAACAACAGCAATTTTAAAATCTTAGATCTAATCGGGACCGGGGGGATGGCCAATATCTACAAAGCCCGCCAAATATCCTTAGACCGCACGGTTGCCATCAAAAAACTGCATCCCCATTTGACCCAAAATCTCAACTTCATTGCCCGCTTTGAAACCGAAGCCAAAGCGGCCGCTTCATTAAAACATGAAAATATCGTTTCCATAATCGAATACGGACGGGACAACGATGATTACTTCATCGCCATGGAGTATGTGGACGGCAAAAATTTAAAAGATATTTTGGAAGAGCATAAGAAAGTGCCGCCGGAAGTGGCTTTGGTAATTGCCCGGGAAACCGCCAGCGGCTTAAAATACGCCCATGATATGAATCTGGTGCACCGGGATGTCAAACCGGCTAACATTATGCTGGCTTTGGAAGGGGCGGTTAAAATTACCGATTTCGGAATCGTCAAAGCCAACAAAGATATTTCACTCACCACCACCGGCAGCACCTTAGGTTCCCCGGCTTATATGTCACCGGAACATCTCAGAGGGACCGACTTGGACAAACGCTCAGATTTATTTTCCCTGGGAATAATTCTGTTTGAAATGCTGACCGGGCAAAAGCCTTTTTACGGGGAAAATTATCAGGAAGTCATAACCCGAATTCTGACCGAAAACCCACCCAAGCCCAGCAAATTAAATCCGGAAATAGACCCCCGCTTAGAATTCATTTTAAAGAAAGCCCTGGAGAAAGAAAAAGAGAAGCGTTTCCAGGACGCCGAGGAGTTTATCGAAGAGCTGGATAAACAGATCGCCTGGTACAAAGTTTCACCCAAGAAAAAAATTATCAAAGATTATCTGGAAGACCCCACCACCTTTACCCAGAAAATTAAAGAGCTGCGGGTAAAAAATCACTTAGATTCCGCTTTATATTTCCTCAACTTAGGAAAAGGCAGAATCACGGATGCCAAAAAGGAATTTTTGGAAGTGTTGCGCTGGGATAAAGAAAACCTGATAGCCCAAAAATATATCCAGAAATTACAGGACGAATATGACACCGGCCTGCAATTTCAGAATCTCAAGAACAAAATCTTTCCCAAGAATGCCTTGACCACTTACCTTTTGTTCGGAATCATGATTTTGCTCTTTTTTTACTACCTTTGGTCCAACGGAACTTTGAAGAGCCTTTTTCCCACCTCCGGGGGCTACCTAAAATCTAACCACCTGTCGGCCGAACTTTCCTTTCCGTCCGGCAATATAGCTTTTTGGAACAAATCCTCTTTCTGGGTGAAAGATTCATACTCCTCCGGTTTTACCGACAAACCTATCACAGGTGATTTCGGTTAC
>JBIOYE010000006.1:0-9239 GCA_044870015.1 Candidatus Zixiibacteriota bacterium | reverse complement strand
CTTTGGTCTTTCTACAGGCCAGACCCAGAGTCTGACCGGCCCAAACGGAAGTTTGGAAACAACTCATCTGAACAATCTGACCCCCAATAACAGCCGCTTCAGCTTATTGGATTTAAGCCGCCTGAAGATTCGGAACAGCTATACGGTTTCCTATCTTTCCTCCGGCAATCGTTCCGGAAGCTTCGGTCTTTTTGTGACCTCTTTCGAGTATCAGCTTTCCAATCCTTTGAATATCCAGGTCGATTTGGGCTATTTGCATCAGCCCTTTTCCATGGGACGCAATAACATTGACATCAACTCCCGTATTTTACCCAACGTCAGAGTCAATTACAGCCCCAGCCCCTATTTTAATTTATCCGTCAATTTTATGTCCATGGGAAACCAATATTTTTATTACCCTGAATTTTATAAGGAGAAGCGCTAGTAAAAATCGTCGGATTTACCAAGTTATTTTATCCCCCTCCAAAATTTGTAAAGCTTAATGCTATTCAAAAAAAAGAAAAAATCTAGAGTTTATAGATTTTACCGACCCACCCCTAAGGGGAAAAGCGGGGGAGCCAAAAAAATAGATTACGCCATCTTTATTCTGGTAATCATGCTGGGATGCTTCGGAATCTCCCTGGCCAAAAAATGGGGTGAGGTTAACAAAGTATCATCCGATGAATATGAAGAGGCACAAGTCAGAATTCAAATCTTAAATGCCAGCGGAAATCCTTACCTGGCGGAAAGCACCGCCAAAAAATTATCCTCTATGACCAACGGTCCCATAAAATTTGAGGTGGTGGAAAAGGGGAATTACGGAGCTTTTAAACTTCCTCAATCTATGCTGGTTTATCTGAAACCAGAGGAAGAAGAACTGGCCAACCTGGCCGCCGACTGGCTGGGAATAAATCGGGACAACGTCCTGTTTCAAAAAGTGGAAAATAATTATTTGGATATCCAGATGAAACTGATTGTGGGAAGAGATTTTAAATTCTTGGAGGTAGCCCAAGCCGAGTGAAAAATCTGACTTCGCGAAATTTGGCGGTCTTAGCCGGAAAATCGGCTCTGGAAAAACAGGCTTCAGATGTCAAAATTCTGGATTTAAGAAAAATATCCAATATCACCGATTTTTTCGTGGTCTGTTCGGCCAAAGTGGATGTGCACCTGAAAGCGATTGCGGACAATATTGTAGAGAAATTAGAAAAAAAAGGGGTTCGCATCTGGCACGACGAAGGTTATCCCCAGGGAAGATGGATTATTTTAGATTACGTGGATGTGGTGGTGCATATCTTTTTGGAAGAAGCCCGTAAATTTTACGACTTGGAAGGATTATGGGGGGATGCCCAAATGCAGGAAGTCAGCGACAACGGAAAGGTCAAAAAGACGGTCAAGAAAGCCAGCTTGAAGATTAGAAAACGTTGATTAATGTAGAAAACTTGCCTTTTTTTCTGGTGTATAATTATTCAGGTGTGATGATACGGTGATAATCACAGGCAGTAGAAGACTAATAATTCACAATAGGTTAAAATTTAAAAAATAAAAGTTTAGAAAAGTAAAAGTAACTAATACAAAGGAGATTATTTATGGATATAGTAGAACTCAAAACCAAGACCATGAGCGAGCTCTTGGGGATTGCAGACGAATTGGATATCCCGGGCCGCTCCAATCTTAAAAAACAGGAACTGATCTTCAAAATTCTGGAGGCCAAAACCGAAAAGACCGGTTTAATCTTTGCCGAAGGGGTTTTGGATATTCTGCAGGAAGGGTACGGATTTTTGCGCTCCCCGGATTATAACTACCTGCCCGGTCCGGATGATATTTACGTTTCACCCTCCCAGATCAAAAGGTTCGACTTAAGAACCGGGGATACGGTTTCAGGACAGGTTCGTCCCCCCAAAGATTCCGAGAGATATTTTGCCCTTCTGAAGGTAGAAGCGGTCAATTATGAAAATCCGGAAGTGGCCAAGCATAAGATTCTTTTTGATAATCTGACTCCTTTATACCCTCAGGAAAGGATAAAACTAGAAACAGCGGCCGAAGAGCTCTCCATGCGGGTGATGGATTTGTTCACTCCCATCGGAAAAGGACAGAGAGGATTGATTGTTTCTCCACCCAAAGCCGGGAAGACCATCCTTCTGCAAAAAATAGCCAACAGCATCACCACCAATCATCCGGAGATTAAAATCATCGTCTTGTTAATCGACGAAAGACCGGAAGAGGTGACGGATATGAAAAGGTCGGTCAAAGGGGAGGTTATTTCTTCTACTTTTGATGAACCGCCGGACCGCCACGTTCAGGTAGCGGACATGGTGATAGAAAAAGCCAAGAGATTGGTGGAACACCAAAATCACGTGGTAATCTTACTGGACAGTATCACCCGTTTAGGCCGGGCTCACAACGCCGTGGTACCCCATTCCGGCAAGATACTTTCCGGTGGAGTGGATGCCAACGCATTGGCCAAACCCAAAAGATTTTTCGGAGCCGCCAGGAATATAGAAGAAGGCGGGAGCTTGACCATTATTGCTACGGCTTTGATTGAAACCGGCAGCCGCATGGATGAGGTTATTTTTGAAGAGTTCAAAGGGACCGGTAATATGGAAATTGTCTTAGACCGCAGATTGTCCGACCGCAGAATCTTTCCGGCTATTGATATCAACCGCTCCGGAACCAGAAAAGAGGAACTGCTACTCAAAGATGAGGAACTGAACAAGATTTGGATTTTGAGGAAATTCCTGGCGGAGATGAACTCGGTGGAAGCCATGGAATTCTTGCTTGACAAGCTCAAAAAGACCAAATCCAATCCCAAATTCCTGGATGCTATGAAGGATTAGCTTCTTCTCAACACCTTCCCTAATTCACACTCCATCAGTTTCTTTTATTTCCAAATTTTAGGCGGGGATAAGTATGGTTGCAATTTCCCGGTTTTTCTGTTTTTGTTCTGACCATCTTGTACAGTTTTAACAGATCTTGCCAAGTTTTATTTTCTACAATTACCTCTTGGTTGAAAAATACCGGTTTCTGAAGCTGTATAGTTTTACTTGAAACAAAGGGGAAAATGAAACTTTTCCTTGACCTAACCTGTTAAAAAAATTAATTTGTAAAAATTGGCTAAAAATGCGTTAAATTTATAAAGAATTAAGCAGATAAAATAAGTGTATGCTGGAGATTAGAAAAGTCACCAAAATTTACGACGAGAAAACCATTGCCCTGTACAACCTCTCTTTTTCTTTGAACAAGGGTGAATTTATAACCGTGCTCGGTCCCACCGGAGCCGGCAAAACCACTCTGATTAAGCTTTTGGCTTTGGAAGAGTCTCCCACTCAGGGTGAAATAAAATTCGACTCCTTTACCACCCAGAAGATGAAGAAATCCCACACTTCCCAATGGAGACAAAAGCTGGGAATCGTTTTTCAGGATTTAAGATTGATAAAAGACAAATCGGTTTTTGACAACGTGGCTTTACCCTTGAGAATAAAAGGGATAAAAGAAAAAAATGTCAAAAAGAAAACTACTGAAATTTTAGGCAACCTGGGTCTTTTGCTGAAAAGGAACTCCTTACCACCCGAGCTATCCGGCGGGGAAAGACAAAAGGTGGCTTTCGCCCGGGCTTTGGTTTCTGAACCGGTCTTGTTCTTAGCAGACGAACCCACGGCCAATTTAGACCCGGTGGCCACAGAAGAAATTTTAGATTTACTCACCAAAATACATAATCAGGGAACCACGGTAATGGTAACCACCAATCAGGAGCAGGTCTATCAAAAGTTCAATCAAAAAATCAACCCGGCTCAGGTTTTGGAATTAGAGTTGGGAAAATTGAAATAAGGGGTTGGAATCACGAAAGCACGAAAAGTTTAACTCGAAAATCACGAAAAAATCAAACTGAAAAAACGATTCGGACTCACGTGAAATTTCAAAAGATAAGGATATGATTTACGCTTTTAAAGAAGCCGTCCGGGGTCTGCAAAAACATCTAACTACCAGTCTGGTTTTTATTTTTACTTTGGGATTTGCGCTTCTGGTTTTCAATTTCTTTTTATGGAGCTTCTGGAATTTAAATCAGATAGGCAAACAGATGAAAGAAAAAATCGGGATGGAAGTGTATTTAAAAGATGATTTATCATTTCAAGAAACCGCAGATTTGAGAAGCTTTCTAGCGTCCCAGCCGGAAATTCAAAAAGTGGAATTCAAGACTAAGGAGAATGCCTTAGAAGAGATGAAAGCTTATTTCGGAGCGGAGCTTCTGGAGAACTTAAGCGGCAATCCTTTACCCAATAGTTTCTCGCTGGAAATCAAAGAAAGATATAAAACCTCAGACAAAATTTTGGCCATAGCCGAAAAGATTAAAACCCAAAATGGAGTGGAAGGGGTGGAATACGGGGAGGCCTGGGTGGAAAGACTGGATAAATTGAGTTCGGTTTTTTTAAAAGTGGCTCTGATTTTCGGGATATTTTTGACTTTAGCCATACTGATGATGGTGACCACCACTGTCAGATTGATAATAATCACCAAGTCCGAGACCCTTAAACTCCTGAAAGTCCTGGGAGCCAAAACCAGCTTCATTCTGAAGCCTTATTTTTTAGGAGGTCTGCTTTTAGGATTTTCGGCCACCGGCTTGAGCGTGCTCGGTTTATATGTAGTACATCAGTTTTTTAAATCCAAATTCTGGACAGTCAGTTTTCTCCCTTTAGAAATTTTAGGCGGAGTAATCTTGGGGGTTTTATTTTTAAGCGCGGTGGGAAGCTTATTTTCCATGACCAGGGTGCTGAAAGTATGAAGAGAAAAAATCCACTCTTATTTTTGGTCACCATCTTTTTGTTAAACCTGTCCGGTATCGGTCTGGCTCAATCTGACGACCTGCAGAGCCAGAAAGATGAACTGGAAAGAATCCGGACCGAGCTGGAAGCCAAAAGAAAATCCATCGAAAAATTAAAGCAAAAAGAGAAGGGGCTTTTAAAAGAGGTGCAGTCCAAAGAAGAGGAGCTGGAGCTGGTGGAAAAACTGCTTTTAAAAATAAATCGCACCCAGAGAGGAATCGAAAAACAGCTGAAAGAAAAAGAAGGGGAATTGCAATTCACCGAACTGACTCTGGAAGAAAAACAGGCCGCCTTAGCCAGGCGCTTAAGAGAGATTTACAAATACGGCAGATTTTACGAGTACAAACTTTTACTGGGAGCAGATTCTCCGGTGGATTTTCTGAAAAGATACCGCTATATGCAGCTGATTACCCAGAAGGACCGGGATTTAATCGGGGAAGTTCTGACCAATAAAGAGAAGGTGGAAGAGAAAAGAAGTTACCTTCAGAAAAGAAAGAATTATCTGGGTCTCTTAAGAAAAGAGAAGACCAAAGAGGAGGATAACAAAAAACAGCTTCTTTCCAAAAGGTCTTTGGCTCTGAAAAATGTGAGACAGGAAAAGGAGCTGCAACTGCAGGCTCTGCAGGAACTGGAACAGTCGGCCCGGGAGATTCAGAGAATTATTTCCAAATTGGAAGAAAAAAGAAAAGCCAAACCCAAGGAAGTAGAAATCCCGGAGGGAGTGTTTGTTTCCTTAAAAGGAAAACTACCCTGGCCTGCTCCCGGTGCGGTGATAGGGAATTTCGGTCCCCAGCTGGATAAAAAATCCAACACCACCACTTTCAATCCGGGGATTGAGATTCAAGCCCAAATCGGGCAGGATGTGTATGCCGTGGCAGACGGACTCTTGATTTATTCGGGTTGGTTGCGAGGTTACGGGAGATTTATTATCTTACAGCATGATTCCGGATTTTACACCCTGTATGCTCACCTGTCAGAAGTCTTTGTAGAGGAAGGGGAAGAAATTAAAGCGTCTCAGCTCTTGGCCAAAGTAGGTGAGACCGGATTTTTGGGAGAGATATCTTTGCATTTTGAAGTCAGGCAGGGGAAACAACAATTAGACCCTCTGGAATGGTTAAAATAGATTTTAAGCAGGTTATCGGACAAGAAATCCCTCAAAAAATTTTAAAGAAAACGCTGGAAAATCAGAAATTAGCCAGTGCCTATCTGTTCTATGGCCCGGAGGGGCTGGGGAAATGGGTAGCGGCTTTAGAATTGGCTAAAGCGCTCAATTGTGAAAATAAAGATTCTGTCCCCTGTCAAGAATGCTCCAACTGTGTCAAAGTTACAAAGCTCTCGCATCCGGATGTAGTTTTGGTTTTTCCGATTCCCACGACTAGAAAAGAAGAGGAAAACCTCAGACAAAAATATATAGCCAGTTTCAGAGAAGAAAAAATTAAAGAGCCGCATTCGATAATTGAATTTGAAAAAAATGCGTTAATTTCCAAAGACCGGATGGATGAGCTTAAAAGGGAAGTTTTTAGGAGACCTTACGAGGCGCGAAAAAAGGTTGTAATTATAAATCGGGCCGATAAAATGATGACCGACTCCTTTAATTCTTTTTTAAAAGTATTGGAAGAGCCACCGCCATATGTCCATTTTGTTTTAACCACTTCCCAGCCGGAGCGGCTTTTGCTTACGGTTGTCTCCCGCTGTCAGAAAATCAGGTTTACCTCCATTAAAACCGAGCTAGTTCAACAAGAATTGGCCAAAAGACTGAATTTAGATGAAAAGAAAGCTTTAACTTATGCCCGGCTTTCAGAGGGCAGTTTGGGTTATGCTATGGATTTAGCCAGCGGGAAATGGGATAGTTTAAGAGATCTGAGTTTACAGTATCTGCAAAATGCTTTCGGCTCTGAAATCGGCTCGGCCGCTTCAACCATAGAAGATGTTATAAAACAATATTCCATCCCGGAAAGATTTCAGCTGTTCAAATTCTTGAAGGGCTACCTGCGGGATGTGGCGGTTTTTAAAGAAAACCCGGATAAAAAAAACTTGTTTGATGCGGAGTCAAGCGAGGGTATACTGAAATTGGCCCAGAGTGTCAAAAATCAAAAGCAGATTGAAAAATCCATAAATTTGATAGAAAAAACTAAGTCCCAGTTTTATTTGAACGTCAATCCCAGATTGGCCCTGTTGCATTTGGCTTTGCAGTTGAGGGACATATATCAGCCAAGCTACGCTTCAGTAAATTCAGCCTAAATGATTCAATTAATTCACACTTGAAAAGGAAAAATTTTGTCTAAAAGATTTTTCATCACCACCCCTATTTATTATGTCAACGACAAGCCTCATATCGGGCATGCCTATACCACCATCGTGGGGGATGTCTTAGCCCGCTTTCACAAAATCAATCAAGAAGAAACTTTTTTTCTCACTGGCACGGATGAACACGGGACCAAGGTGGCTGAAACCGCCCAAAAGTTAAATAAAACTCCCCAACAGCTGTGCGATGAGAACAGCCAGTTATTTAAACAAGTCTGGGAAAAATTAAATATCCGGTATGATTACTTTATCCGCACCACTGATAAGAGGCATATAGAAGCGGTCAAAAAACTGCTTACCAATCTAGGCGCCGCTCAAATCAATAATAAGAAAGTAATTTACACCGGCTCTTACAAAGGATTATACTGCATAGGCTGTGAAAAATTCATTACCGAAAAAGAGTTGAAAGACGGTTTGTGCCCTATCCATCTGACCAAACCCCAGCTGGTCGAGGAGGAAAATTATTTTTTCCGCCTGTCAGAATTTTTGAAGACGGTGGAGAAATTAATTCAGGACGGGAAAATGAAAATTTTGCCGGAGGAAAGAAAAGCTGAGACTCTGGGGTTACTGTCCCAAAATTTAGAGGATTTTTCCATCTCCAGAGAAAAGGTTACTTGGGGGATACCTCTGCCTTTTGACCCTTTGCAGATTGCCTATGTCTGGGTGGATGCTCTGCCCAATTATATTTCCGCCATCGGCTATGGTGATAATCCACAAGAATTCGATAAATGGTGGAATAACTCCCAGGTGATTCATCTGATGGCCAAAGATATTTTAAAATTTCATACGGTTTATTGGCCGGCGATGCTTTTGGCTGTGGGAGTTAAGGTGCCGGATTTGTTGTTCATCCACGGCTTTTTCACAGTCAACGGGCAGAAGATGAGTAAAACTTTAGGGAATGTGATTGACCCTAATTTTCTGGTGGAAAAATTCGGCTCCGACGCCACCCGTTATCTTTTGCTGACTCAGTTTCCTTTGGGGCTGGATGGGGATATTCAGGAAAGTCGTTTCACGGAAAAATATAATTCCGAATTGGCTAATGACTTGGGGAATCTGGTCTCACGGGTAATCAAAATGATTTCGGATTGGTGTGAGGGAAAAATTCCAAAACCGTCTGATTATGACCCAAGCGATAATGAATTGAAAAGTTTAGCTGTTCAGACGCCCGAGAAAGTGATGGAGCAGATTTACAAAATCGGAATAACCGGTGCCATAGATGAAATTTTCAAGTTAATCAGAAAAGCCAACCAATACATCGAAATTTCCGCCCCCTGGAATCTGGCGAAAAATAAAGAGAGCAAAAAATTAAATACCAAATTATATGTGTCGGCGGAGGTATTACGAATAATCTCGGTGCTAATTTATCCGGTTATGCCGGATAAAGCTTTACAAATAAGAAAAATTTTAGGGTTATCAGATAAGGATATTCCGGATTTGACTAAAGAGAAAAATTGGGGGAACTTAATGCCCGGTTTAGAGATTGGGAAAATGGAATCTTTATTTCCCAGAATGGAGTTAAAATCAAAAAGTGGCAAGACAACAAATGGTTCGACTACGCTCACCATAAATGGTTCGATTTATCCCGACCGTAGCGGAGGGACGAAACTCACCACAAGGGAGGAAAGTAAAATGGAAGAAAATTTAGTCGGTATAGAAGATTTTCAAAAGCTGGATTTGAGAGTGGCTAAAATTTTGGAAGCGGAAGCGGTTCCGGGCGCCACCCGGATTTTGAAGTTGAAAATTGAAGTGGGGGAGAAACAGAAGCAGATTGTGGCCGGGATTGCGGAGCATTATAAGCCGGAGGAGTTGGTGGGGAAGAAAGTGGTGGTGGTGAATAATATGAAGCCAACTACGATAAGAGGGGTTCAGTCGGAAGGGATGATTCTGGTGGCGAAGGATGGGAAGGGCATGGTGCTTTTGGGGACGGAGAAGGAGATGGAGACGGGGGCGAAGATTAGTTAGTGTCGAGGTCAGGAGACCTCGACCTACCCGGCTGTGGGTAGGTTTGGGTCTCCCGACCCAAACAGAATGATTAGAAATAGAGATCATTCACTTTTGGGTGTGGAGAAAGATATTGATTCAGGAGCTAAAATAAGTTAATTTCTTAGAAAGATATGGAGAATGCCCTCTATTACGGAG
>JBIOYE010000005.1:0-26092 GCA_044870015.1 Candidatus Zixiibacteriota bacterium | reverse complement strand
GGAATGTGGTCTTTGAGAATGGCTGCTTTAGATAAGCTAAAAAAGGGTGTTACCACTATCGAAGAAGTTATAGCTGAGTCCTCTCATCGTTAATTTTTGCGCTTCATCGTAGTTAGTAGTTAATTATTCATTTTTTCTTACCGCGGTTCTCAAGCTTTCGTTTGAATTAGGTCGATTGGTTACACCATGGCTTAAGTCATTAAGATTTTTAGCAATTAGTCGATAATATAAAAAGCAAAAAACCCGAACAAGGAAAAGCCATGGTCAATTTGAGAGATTTATTAGAAATGATGATGAAAAAAAAGGCCTCCGATTTACATATAACCGTGGGCACACCTCCCCAGATCAGAGTCGACGGCAAACTGCAAAAATTACCTATGGAGGTATTAACCCCGGAAGAGACCAAAAAGTTGGCTTACAGCATAATGAGTGAGAAACACAGGCAAAAATTTGAAGAAAAATCAGAGCTGGACTTATCCTTTGGAATTGAAAACCTGTCTCGTTACCGCTGTAATGTCTTTATGCAGAGAGGAAATGTAGCAGTGGCCATCAGACAAATACCCTTTCGAGTTCCAAGTTTCGAAGAATTGGGTTTAACCAAGGGAATATCCGAGTTTGCTAACTTACCCAGAGGATTGGTACTAGTAACCGGCACGACCGGCAGCGGTAAATCCACCACCTTAGCCGCCATCATTGATAAGATCAATCGTGAGAGAAACTTACATATCATAACGGTAGAAGACCCTATTGAATATTTACACCGCCACAATAGTTCCTTAATTAATCAACGGGAGGTTTATTCTGATACGCAATCCTTTGCCAGCGCTCTCAAATATGCCTTAAGGGAAGATCCAGACGTGGTTTTAATCGGTGAGATGCGTGACCTGGAAACCGTGGAGTCGGCTTTAAATATCTCCGAGACCGGACATTTGGCATTTGCCACTTTACACACCAGTTCCTGCGCTGAATCAATTACCCGTATCATCGACGTTTTTCCCACCAACCAACAAGAACAAGTTCGGGTTACTTTATCGTTTGTCCTACAGGCAGTAGTAACTCAGCAATTAATTCCTAAGATTGGAGGAGGCCGGGTATTAGGTTTAGAGATAATGATTGCAACTCCAGCCATTCGGGCCTTAATCCGAGATGAAAAGATTCACCAAATATACAGTTCCATCCAAGCCGGACAAAAATACGGGATGAGGACCATGAATCAGTCCTTAGCGGAACTTTACTTAGCTCATAAAATCACCTTAGCGGAAGCTCAAGCCCGGACTTCTAATGTTCAGGAATTAAATGATATTTTGAACTTAAAGCAAGAAGTAGCTGCTATGTCAAAATAGGAGAATAAAGTGCCAGTATTTGAATATAAAGGAAAAACTTTAGCCGGCACACAGGTCGCCGGTGAAATCAAAGCCAAAGATAAAAGAGAATTAGAAAGGATTCTACGGAATCACAAAATCTTGCTGACTTCGGTCAACCGGAAGCCTTCCAATTTAAATTTCAGTCTGGGCGGAAAGAGAATTAAAAAGATTCATATTTCCCGTTTTACACGCCAATTCGCTACCATGATTGGAGCCGGACTGCCCATGGTGCAGTGCCTGGATATTCTGTCCCAGCAGATGGAGTCAACCGAATTCAGAAAAGTGATAGCTCAAATCAAAGAATCAGTTCAGGCCGGGACGACTTTATCGGAAGCTTTAGGCAAGCACAAAAAGATTTTTGACGAGTTATACGTCAATATGGTGGAAGCCGGCGAGGTAGGGGGTGCTCTGGATGCGATTTTAGTCCGTCTAGCCGTCTACCGTGAAAAAGCAGATGCTCTGGTGCGTAAAGTAAAAGGTGCTTTGGTTTATCCCTCGGTCATCGTGGTGGTGGCATCCGTGGTTACTTTTATAATGTTAACCTACATTGTGCCGGTGTTTGCCAAGATGTTTTCAGGAGTAGGAGCGGCCCTGCCCATGCCCACCCAAATGGTACTGAATGTCAGTAATTTCTTGCGCAGTAATATTCTATTCTTTTTTGCCTTTGCCATTGCCGCCGCTGTGGGTTTGAGATATTACATTAAGACCGACAAAGGCCGCTTAAATTTTGACAAGTTTTTATTGCGCGTCCCCTTGATAGGCAGCTTGATCCGTAGATCTTCGGTTGCCAGGTTCACTCGTACTTTGGGGACCTTGTTATCCTCTGGAGTTTCCATCCTGGATGCTTTAGCCATTACGGCCAAAACCGCTGGCAACCGGGTAATCCATGACGCGGTTAAAAAATCGATTCTGTCCATCGCCGAAGGTGAAACCATTACCCAGCCCTTGAAAGATTCGGGAGTTTTTCCTCCTATGGTCACCCAGATGATAGCCGTGGGTGAAAAAACCGGTGGACTGGATGATATGTTGAATAAAATCGCTGAGTTTTATGAAGAAGAAGTCAATGCCGCAGTGGCAGCTTTGACCTCCATTATCGAACCGGTTATCATAGTGGTAATGGGTGTGGTCATCGGAGGAATTTTGATTGCCATGTACTTACCCATGTTTGACATTATCGGAAAGATCGGTTAAGAAAAACAAATTCCAGATAACACCACTGTTCCAAACGGTGGTGTTTTTTTATGGTATGGCATAACCGGTAAGTAATCCAGTTCGTAGCCGGAACTTTAAGACCACTTAAGGGGTTAAAATGTTTTCCTTAAAAATACCGATACAATAATATAGTAGAAGAATAAAGCCAAATTGAATAAATTATGAGATTATTTCCCAAAGTCGGCTCGGAATTGGAACCCCGTTTCCCCTGGATAATAAGCTCCCGGCTGATAGTTTTTGTCCTGCTTCTGGGGGTAACTTTATTTTTCATATCCTATTCCAGTTTCCTGCTAAGTTTATTTCTGGCGTATTCTGCAGTCACTTTCATTTTTCTTTTCTTTATTCTCTTTTCTGCCCGCTATCCCACTCAGAACCTGTTCAAGTTTGCCTTCACCTTACAGCTGTTTCTCGAAATTCTGATTGAAGCGGTTTTGGTCTATCATTCCGGAGTAATAAAGACTCCTATCTCCATTTTATTTTTTCTCTCCATAGTTTCCGCCAGCTTGCATTATCAGGTAGTAGGGACTCTGCTCATGGCCACCTGGGCCAGCATCAGCTACGGTCTGGTAATCTTATACAGCCTGGGATGGGAGATTTCCAACCTTTTCTCTTATCATGCCTTAAAAGGGGTTTATCAACTCTCGGATGATTATTTTTACACGTTCTTCCTGTTTGTGTGCAGTTTCTATCTAGTGGCCTTTATCAGCGGTTACTTATCTCAAAAATTAAAAACCCGGGGAGAACAGCTGGAGAGCTTCTCCAGCGAGCTGAAAAAACTGAAGATGGAGACTGATGAGATTCTGCAGAACATCCACTCCGGACTGATTACCATCGACACCACTGGCCGGATAGTCTATTTCAATTTGGCGGCTCAAGCGATTTTGGGTTACAAATCCATTGAGGTTATCGGCCAGAACTGTTTTGAGGTTTTTAAAGACAGAATGAATAATCTGGCAGAGGGAATCTGGGATAGTTTAAAGATAGATAAAAGGATCAATCGCAAAGAGGTAGTCATCACCAATCTAACTGGCAAAAGAATTCCTCTGGGGCTCTCCACCTCCATTTTGAAAAATGAAAAATCCGAACCGCAGGGAGTAATCGCCATTTTCCAGGACTTAAGTGAATTCAAGATACTGGAAGATAAGCTAAGGGCTAAAGATAGGTTAGCGGCCGTGGGTGAACTGTCGGCTGGAATCGCCCACGAAATCCGCAACCCTCTGGCATCCATATCCGGATCCGTCGAAGTCCTAAAAGATGAATTGCCTTTGGACGGAGAAAATGAAAAGCTGATGGAACTGATTATAAAAGAGACCAACCGCCTGAATGAAATTTTAACCGAATTTCTAAACTTTGCTAGAATCAAACCCACCAATTTCACTAAAGTGGACTTGAACTCCATTGTTGACGAAGTAATTGAAATCGTTAAAAAACACCCTTCATATTCAGATAAAATCAGAGTCCAAAAAGAGATGGATAATCAGCCACTGTATGTTCTGGGAGAAGAAAACCATATCAAACAGCTTTTGCTCAATTTAATGGTCAACGGGATGGAAGCCATGCAGGAAAAGGGTGGAAAATTAAGATTGGTAAATAAAAGTATAACCGAATTAGAGACTTATTTTTTGGAAGAAGATGTGGAAGGGGAAAGCAGTTGGATTCCTTTAGCCATTGTGGATGAGGGTAAAGGGATGGGAGATGAGGAAAAAGAAAAAATGTTTCTTCCCTTTTATTCCACCAAAAAACAGGGGACCGGCTTGGGACTTCCGATTGTTCAGAGATTGGTGGACAGCTTGAGCGGACATCTGGAATTCAAAAGCACCTCCGGGGTAGGAACGACCTTTGTGGTTTATTTTCAGAAATATAAACCGGAAAAACTTGCCCACTTGCAGGAGTTCAAAATCTCCCAAACTCAGCTATGGTTTCTGTAACTTCTTATAAATTAATAAATGCGCCTTGCAGGGATCGAACCTGCGACCCACTGATTAAGAGTCAGTTGCTCTACCAACTGAGCTAAAGGCGCATCAGATTTCTTAATTTAATAAATCAGGACTAAGAGTCAAGAGCCTTGATTTCAAAAAAAGCTTACCTAACGGACCAGTGCCATTTTATGACAGCATTAAACAAATTTTTTAAGAAATATTCTTCAAAATTGGATAGAAAAGCCGAAGTACTTAATAAGAGGAAATTTTGGAAAGAAAGGAAGGAGCTAAAATTTTGGACCGAACTGAAAACCTTAACGGAAACTCGCCTGAAAAAGTTTCTCCATCGATGGTAGATTTACACTGCCATATCCTGCCGGGCATAGATGACGGTTCCCGGTCCAAGGAGCAATCCCTAGAGATGGCCAAGCAAGCCCAAGAAAATGGGGTCCGGGTTGTGTGCGCCACCCCCCATTTACCTCAAAATGACAGAGATAATTTCTTCCAGAGAGCTAAACTTATTCTGAAAGAGACCGAAATATTAACAAAAGAGCAAAATTTGAGCATTCGGCTATATGTGGGATTCGAAATATCGCTGGATTATAACTTAATGACTGATAAAAATTTGAGCAACTATACCTTAAATCAGAACGGAAAGCATCTTTTGTGCGAGCTGCCTTTCGGAACTTCTTTGAAGTTGGCCGAAAAGATATTCTACCCCTTACGCTTGGACGGCTATGTCCCTATTTTGGCCCACGTTGAAAGGTTCATTTCATCAGAATCCGAAATAAAAGAGCTGCCCAAATTGGTTGATTTGGGAGTCCTCTTGCAGGTCAACGCTGCCAGCTTAGTAGGGATTGCCGGCCATAAAACCAAAAAAATAGCTGAAACCTTAGTAAATTCAAATCTGGTCCACCTGGTGGCCAGCGATGCCCATGACCAGAAGGTCAGAAGTTACCTGCCTATGTCATTGGCTTATGCTTCCTGCCAGAGACTGATAGGGGAAGAAAAAACACAGGAATTGTTCGAAATCAACCCCAGTTTGATTTTAGAGGGTAAAACTTTAGAGGAAAGAAATTTATTAGCAGGGATAAAGAAGGAATCTTTAGTCAATAATAGTCAAACATAAGAACTATTATTAACTATGTTTGGCTATTTAACGCTAAAAGGAAGAAGAAGTGAAAAAATTAATTTTCTTTAGCATAGGATTGTGCCTCTTCAGTATAGGTGAGGTGGCTCCGGTGTGGTCTCAAGTCCAGCCTGATACCCTCAGCAATAGCCCTAGGATCTTGTCCGGTTATTATCTATCCCCGGATTATTCCACATCTTTTGAAGGACGGCTGTTGATGAAAGTCAATGTCTGGGGAGAGGTAAACAAGCCCGGCATTTATGAAGTTCCGGATCAGACCGATTTGGTTTCCCTGGTCTCGGCCGCCGGGGGGCCGACAGATGCCGCCAAGCTTTCCAAAGTCAAATTGGTGCGGAATCATTTTCAGAAGAAACAGGTCCTCAAAATCGACCTTAAGAAATATATGGAAGACGGCAATTACAACGATATCCCCAAAATTTATCCGGGGGATACGGTGGTGATTCCCAAGAGCAAATTTTCCAATATGGCCAAGTATATGACTTTCATATACAACGTAGCCGTGATTGCCGCCACAGTTAAGATATACACCAATTAAGAGGTTATAGAAGAGTATGGAGAAAAAAGAAAAAACCTGGCAGGAATATCTATTCATCTTATTTCGCCGCAGATGGGTCTGGCTCTCAGCCTTCCTCTCAGTGATAGCGGCCACGGTACTTTTGAGCTTTACCGCCAAACCGGTCTACGAAGCCAAGACTTCCATTTTGATCGATGTGGAAGAGCGGATGCAAAAAGCGATTTTTGACATGATGTCTCCTCTGGGACAAAGAGAAGCCAAAATCAAAAATCAGGTTGAAATTCTAAAAAGCAGAACTTTAGCCCTGGGGGTTTTGGAATTCGTCTCCCGTTCGGAGTACACTTCCTTTTTTGAAAATCTCGTCTCCGACCTTCCCGCCAATAAAAAATTGGAGCTGAAGCTGGCTTATTTAAAGAAAAGTCTGAAAATTCAACCGGTCCGGGGAACAGATGTCATTGAGCTAAAAACTACGGCTTCCGACCCGGTTATGGCCTCTTTTTTAGCCAACGTCTTCGCGGATCAATACTTTCAGCAGAGTTTAAAGTTTACCAAAGGGGAAATCTCGGAAGTAAGACAGTTCCTGGAAGCTCAATTGGAGAATACCCAAAAAGAGCTCAGGGTCTCCGAGGAAGCCCTGAAAGCTTACAAAGAAAAAGAAAAAGTCACCGCCTTACCGGATGAAACTTCCGAATTGGTGAAAAAACTGGTGGAATTCGACGGACTTTATAACGAAGCCAAAACCGATTTGGAATCGGCCGTCAAAAGAATGGAATACATGCAAAGCCAGCTGGATACCCGCCGCAGCAAATTGGTTCAGGATATCACCACGGTCTCCAGCCCCCTGATTATTCAGTTGCGCAATGAAATTGCCAATTTGGAAGCGGTCAAAGCCAGCTACATTGCCCAGGGATTTGCCGTGAACCACCCCAAGATTGTAGAGATAAACCAGAGAATTGAGGATACCAAAAAAAGTTTAATCACTGAAAGCTCTAAAATAGTCTCTTCTGAGCTTCTTTCCAGTGATCCTTTGGCTTTATCCACAGATTTGGTCAATAAAATATTGCTCATAGAAATAGAGATCCATTCCCTTTCAGCCAAAACCAAAGCTTTGGGAAATGTGGTTCAAACCTACACCGTGCAGTTGAATTCTCTGCCGGAAAAAAGCTTACAGCTGGCGCGCTTAGAAAGACAGGCCAAAGTCAGTGAGAATATATTTATGATGTTAAAAGAGAAATATGAAGAGGCCCGCATCAAAGAAGCCGGACAAATCGGCTCGGTCAGAATCATTGACCAGGCTTATCCACCTTTAAGCCCCATAAAACCCAAGAAGAAATTAAATTTAATCTTGGGAACTTTGCTGGGGATATTGTTCGCCACTACCCTTATTCTGGGAGTAGAATCATTTGATACCACGGTCAAGACCGTTCCGGAGATAGAGAAGGCCGGAATTCCGGTTCTGGGTACCATCCCTTTGATTAAGGATAATAACAAAGTCTGGTCACGCAATGGCAAACACAGAAATAAAATTGAGTCCGAGGAGTTGAAAATCAGTTCCAATCTGGTGACCCATCTTGATCCCAAGTCGGCGGTCTCCGAGGCCTACCGGACTTTCAGGACCAATTTGCAGTTTACTCAGGCGGACACCCCCATAAAAACCATTCTGGTGACCAGCCCCGGTCCCAGCGAAGGAAAATCCACCACCATCTCCAATTTAGCCATTACTCTGGCTCAGTCCGGCTTGAAAACCTTAGTGGTTGATACCGACTTAAGAAAACCGGTTCTACACGGTATCTTTGGAGTTGCCAGAGAACCGGGTGTGGTGCATTATTTGTCCGGTAAAGCTGATCTGCAATCGGTCATAAAACCGACCCCGGTAGAAAATATCTTTTTGATACCGGCCGGTATTATCCCGCCCAATCCCAATGAGCTGGTCGGCTCCCAGAAATTCAAAAATATGGTAGAGGAACTCAAAAAGGAGTTTGATTTCGTACTGTTTGATTCGCCGCCGGTGATGGCGGTAGCGGATGCCACGGTTCTTTCCACGATTTTAGACGGTGTGATCCTGGTAATTTCAGCTGGCCAGAGTCATCACGCCACCATGGAGAAAATCGTGTCCTCTCTGAAAGCTGTGAAAGCCAATGTGCTGGGCGGGGTTCTGAATAAAATCAAATTGGAAAAAATCTACGGCGGCTACCCCTATTATTATTACTACCACTACTACTACGGAGACGGAGAAAAGAAGCTGACGCATGCCTGAGTTTTCGGCCATTCGCATATGGGTGAATTCAATGGATATCAAGTTACGGGAGCCGGAATAAATGAAAAGAGATTACCAAATTACTTTTCTGACGGAATTCTTGGTTTTACTCAGTCAGATTGTAGTTTTCAAGTTGGCCGCCAGCTTTTTAGCTAATCAGGGATTCGGAGAATACGCTTTAACCAGAAGAACCATCTCTTTTGCAACACCGGTTTTACTTTTAGGGATGGGAATTGGGTTAACCAGATATTTAGCATTTGCCACGGCCGATTCCACAAAATCTGAAAATTCATATCCCTATTTTGTCTGTGCTTTTTTAATAGTAACTACCGCCGTAAGTCTCTTTCTAGTAGCTTTGAATTTATTTGCCCCGGAAGGGGCTTACCTTTTCTTCGGGAATAAAGGTTATCAATTTCTGATTTTACCCCTGAGTCTCTCAATTTTGGGAATCTGCTTTCATACTCTGGCCTACAGCTACTTTCGCGGTCATTTAAGTATGTTGCCGGCTAACTTGCTGCAGTTTATAAACCTGGGCATAATTCCACTTGCAGTATTTGCTCTTCCGGAAATTTCAGTGTCGAGATTGTTTACCGTTATGGGTTTAGGATGGATAGCTACTTCCGGGATTGTAATTTTCCTCATTTCCAAAAAAAGTCCATGGAAAAATTTTAGTTTTAATCAGTTTAAGGATAAATCCAAGGAACTTTTAAGTTATGGTTTAGTGCGGTTGCCGGGTGATTTTGGGATGGCGGCTTTATTGACCCTGCCGGCTACTTTAACGGCCCATATCACTGGCATAGAAAAAGCCGGCTATGTGGCGTTCGGCATTTCGATATTGAATCTCTTGGGAACCATGTTTGCTCCCATCGGGCTGGTTTTGCTTCCCAAAGCCAGCAAAATGGTGGCCCAAAAAGAATTTCCTTTACTTAAAGAGCATCTGCTTAAGTTATTGAAAGTATCCTTGGCTGTGACAGCCATAGCAGTAATTTTCTTTGAACTTTTTGCCCCGGATATAATCAGACTTTACCTGGGGGAAGGATTTGAAGGGGCTGTGAATATTCTCAGAGTCATTTTAATCGGGGCCTTACCCTATACCGCATATGTAGTTTTGAGAAGTTCTTTAGACGCAGTCTATGTCAGACCTAAAAACGTGAAAAATATTCTTCTGGCTCTGAGTTTTTTTCTTTCGGTTTCACTGGCCAGCGGGTCCTCCGCTTACGTCATCTTTTCCCTGTGCGGAGGATTGTTCATCTTAGGGGCTTTTACAGTTTACGATATACACAAGGGTTTAGCCAAACAGATGCAAATTTAGAAATCTAAAAAAATGCGGAATCACTTATTTACATTTCAGAGCCAATTGAATAAAGCAGGTCAAAACATTTTCTTCTCTATCTCTTTTTTGTCTCTGCTTGGCGGAATTTTGGTGGGAATCAGTTTTATGTTTTTGTCCGACAGTATCGATAATCCAGCAATTTTGATATTGACTGCCTTAGCCATCCCCTTGGCTTATCTTTTAGTAGTCAAATTTCCGGAAGTCAGCTTTGCACTCTTTCTTTTGGCCGGTTTTTACAAAGGTGACCCCCGCCTGGAATTTCTGCCGCAATTTCTGGATTTAACCGTGCTGTTCGGAATATTTTCGGTGGCGGGTATAATTTATACCCTGATAAAAAAAGGGGAAAGCTTGAGTTTTCCTCCCCAAAAAGTTTTTTTGAGTTACTCTCTTTTGACTCTTCTAGCTTTAATCAGTTTGAGCTATACCTCTGCCTCTACCTATGGCACAGAAAAGTTTTTGCGGCTTGCCAGTCTCACCAGTCTGGCTTTTCTGTTACCTTTCTCTTTGTTCAGGTCCGCTGAATCAATTAAAAGATTTTTCGCAATTTTTATCTTGCTGGCCGGTGCCATGTTACTGGATTTGCTATTACAAGGAATCTCACCAGTGGATTTCTATTTCCGGACCGCTTTCGGCTCCAACTATCTGGCGCTGGCCCGGATTCAGGGCATCGCCTTCATTTTTGTATTCTTTTATTTTCTGATGAACTCTAAAGCGTGGCCCGTAAAGCTTTTCAACCTGGTTCTAATTTTTCCCCTGTTATTTGGAATTTACATTTCCGGCGGCCGAGCTCCGGCTTTAGCTTTGTCAGTTACCCTGGTGGCCACCCTGATTTTGGTCTTTTTAGCTTCTTTCGACAGTCAGCACAGGATTTCCTCAGGTTCGGTGAGAAGAGATTTCAAGATTATCGGTTCGATTTTGCTGATTATTGTATTGGGGGTTTCTCTTTTGGTTTATTTTTCAGATTACTTCAGCACTTTTTTACAGCGCACTCTGCTTTTGATGGAGCGCAGCGAAGAATCCGGGGCCGAAAGAATGGATATGTACTCGCAGGCCCTCAGAATTTTCTTAAGTTTTCCTTATTTTTTAAGTGGAACGGGCATAGGTGGTTTTACCGTCAACTACGGCGGGTTCGATGATAAAAGGGGAATCTACCCCCACAACATTTTTCTGGAAATGGCTTCTGAATTGGGGGTTTTGGGACTCTTGGCGATTTTCCTTTTGATATTTTGGTCCTTCAAAGACGGATTTTCATTATTCAAAAAAAACCAGGATTCCGACAGTGCTTATCTATCACTTACCTTATTGGCCCTGTTCATTTTCTTGCTGCTCAATTCATTGGTATCCGGGGATATCAACGATAACCGGATTCTTTTTACCAGCATGGCCTTAATTCAAGTCGGTAAGAGAATTTTATGAGGAATAAAATGTTCAAAAACTCAGAGAAAATTATAATCTTGACTTCGGTTCATCAGCCGTTGGATAATCGTATTTTTTACAAACAAGCCCAGACCTTGGTCAATGCCGGTTATCAAGTGGGATTGATTGCCCAATACGATAGAAATGAAATAAGAGATGGCGTGAACATAATTGCTCTTCCCAAGCCCAAAAACAGGTTAGAGAGAATGTTTTCAACTATGGTAATTCTTCTTAAGAAAGCCTTAAGGCAAAATGCCCAAGTTTATCATTTTCACGACCCGGAGTTGATACCGATGGGGCTTATTTTAAAAATTTTTCGGAAAAAAGTGGTTTATGACATCCATGAAGATTATAAACAAAAATTCTTATCCAAATCCTGGATTAAACCCTTTTTGAGACCATGGGTCAGCAGAATATTTTCAACATTAGAGAAGCTAAGCAGTAAATTTTTTGACCATCTGGTCATAGTGGATCAGTTTATAGCCGGAAGATTCCCCGATAAATCAAAATTGACAGTCATTCCAAACTACCCATTAGTCAAGCAATTCAAAGACATGGGCTCGAATGGTAATCCTTCCCATAAAAAAGGAAAATTCATTGCGATTTACGCTGGTGGACTTTCCAAAGATAGAGGGCTTTTCAAAATGTTAGAAGCATTTAACCTGATAAATGAAAAAAATCTGGAGCTATATCTGTTGGGTAAATCTGAGGACCCTGTAGTTGAAATACAGATAAAGAGAACGAAACATGTTAATTACCTTGGTTTTGTACCTTCTTATGAGGTTTTCTCTTATCTCTTGAAGGCTGATGTGGGGCTTATCCTCTTGCAACCTACTCCGGATTATTTAAATGTAGGGGAAGGTGTCAACAAAATATTTGAATATATGTTATGCAGTTTACCTGTGATTGGTTCGAATTTTCCCAATTTGAGAAAAATCATTGAAGAAAATAAGTGTGGAATCTGTGTCGACCCCACCGACCCAAAGAAAATTGCTGAAGCCATCAAATATATTCTGCAAAATCCAGCTCAAGCTAAAAAGATGGGAGAAAATGGGCGAAAGGCAGTCCTAGACAAATACAGCTGGGAAAGTTTGGAAGATAAATTTTTAGATATCTATGCCCAGCTCAATAACGGAAGGAAAAATGGTGGAAAATAAACTGGTCTCGGTCATAATCCCCTGCCGGAATGAAGAGAAACATATCGGTCAGTGTCTGGATTCCATAATTGCCAACGATTTCTCCAGAGAGAAACTGGAAGTTTTGGTGGTGGACGGAATTAGCCAGGATAAAACCAGACAGGTTATGGAAAGCTATGCTCACAAATATAAATTCATAAAATTGGTAGATAATCCCAAACACTTTAAGCCCTATGCCTTCAACCTTGGTATTCAAAAAGCGGAAGGTGAGATAATTATGATTGTGGGAGCTCATGCTTCCATTGAGAAAGATTATATATCCCAGTGTGTCAGATATCTAAATGAATACCAGGCCGACAATGTGGGGGGAGTTATGGTTACAGTCCCACGCACAAATTCCATTTTAGCTAAATCAATTGCCCTGGCTCTGTCTTCCCCCTTCGGAGTGGGGAACGCCCGCTTTCGCATCGGTTCAAAAAAGCCGATTTGGGTCGATACAGTATTTGGGGGCTGTTTTCGAAAGGAGCTGTTTAAAAAGATAGGTTTTTTTAATGAAGAGCTGATTCATAGTCAGGACCTGGAATTTAACTTGAGATTGAAAAAACATGGAGGAAAGATTTTGTTAGTGCCGGGAATTAAAAGTTATTATTATGCTTTATCCGATTTTAAGTCTTTTTGCAAGCATAATTTCCGCAATGGGCTGTGGGCTCTATATCCCTTTAAGTTCGTGCTGCATTTACCCATTTCGCTCAGACATTTAGTGCCCTTAGCTTTCATCGCCAGCTTAATTATTTCAGGATTATTAGCTCTATTTTCTCCAATTTTTCTGGGGTCATTTTGGCTAATTTCTTCTTCATATCTTATCACCAGTTTTTATTTTTCAACTAAAACTGCCATCCGAAAGAGAAATCTGCTATATCTGCTGATTATGCCCTTTGTATTCGGAACTCTACATTTAGTCTATGGTTTTGGCTCTCTAGTTGGTTTTATAAAGGTTTTAAGTTCCAGCTCTTTTTGGAGAAGAAAATTTGAAGCCAAGTCTTATCCACTCAAGGAGAAAAATGTTGAATGGTTCGACAAGCTCACCATAAAGCGACTGTTTGACTTTATTTTTTCTTTAATCGGTGTGATCATTTTACTGCCACTTTTTGTGGTGGTGGGCTTGTTAATCAAATTGGACTCAAAAGGTCCGGTGTTCTACCGGGGTGTAAGAGTCGGCCGCTTCGGAAAAAATTTCAGGATTTATAAATTCAGAACCATGGTGCAAAATGCGGACAAATTAGGTGGCACCTCCACTGCGGAGGATGATCCCCGATTAACTCATATAGGAAAATTTTTGCGCCGCTATAAATTAGATGAAACCCCTCAACTTATCAATGTCTTGAAAGGAGAGATGAGTTTTGTGGGACCCAGGCCCCAGGTTCCGGAAGACGTGGCTTTATACACCGAACATGAGAAAGCACTGCTTTCGGTTCGGCCGGGGATTACCGATTACGCCTCCATCAGATTTCATAATGAAGGAGAAATCTTAAAAGGCAGCCCGGACCCGGGCAAAACTTATGTCGAAAAGATAAGACCGGAAAAAATAAATCTGGGGTTGGAATATGTCCATACCCATTCTCTGTGGGTGGATATTAAGATAATTTTTTTGACTTTCAAAACCTTATTTCAAGTGTCTCGATAAACCCAAACAGAAGGAGAAAATAATCCAAATGAAGATGAAAATATTCAGGACTGACACCGAAGAGCAGGTGGGAAAAAACATACAGCAGATTTTTGAAAAGAGCTTCGATTCTACGGAAATTAAGCTGGAAAACTTCCCTAAATATATCCGGCGCAAATCGGTCACCCGTTTTTTAGCTTTGTATGAGCTTTTCAAAAAAGCACTAGAAGTCAAGGGTTCGATTGTGGAATGCGGGGTATATCAGGGCTTCAGCTTGATGTCCTGGGCTAAAATCAGTTCAGTCTTGGAGCCGGCCAATTTAACCCGCAGGATTTACGGTTTTGACACCTTCGAAGGATTTAACTCGGTCAACGACAAAGACCAGAATAACTTTCAAGCGGTAGAGCCGGGTGGCCTGGCCAGCAGCAGTTATGAGGAGCTGCAAGAATTAATCCAGGAATTTGACAATGATCGGTTTTTGGGACATATCCCCAAGGTCCAATTAATCAAAGGGGATGCCACCCAAACTATTCCCGAATTTCTGGAGAAAAATCCGCATCTGGTAATAAGTTTATTATTCTTGGATTTTGACCTGTATTTACCTACCAAAGTGGCTTTACAAAATTTTCTCCCGCGCATGCCCAATGGAGCAATTCTGGCTTTCGATGAGCTGGATAACCCTATCTGGCCCGGTGAAACCGTAGCTTTGTTTGAAACTCTGGGAATAAATAAACTAAAAATCAGGCGGCTGGACTGGGAGCCCTATATCGGTTACGCCATTTTAGAATGAGGAGATTTAGTGCCAGAACTTAATTCGGAACAACTTGAAAATTTAGCCACTAAGATAAGGGCGCAGGTTTTAAAAATGACCCATCGCGCTAAAAGCTCGCACGTAGGCTCTTCTTTATCTATAGCAGATTTATTGGCTGTGCTATACGGCGGTATTATAAAAATTAATCCCAAAAACCCAAAGTGGGAAGAACGTGACCGCTTAGTTTTAAGCAAAGGGCATGCCTGTGCCGGACTTTATGCGGTTCTGGCTGAAGTCGGTTACTTTCCTCTTGAAAATTTAGAAACCTATTATCAAAACGGCTCTACTTTAGCCGGTCATATCACCCATACTGCTGTTCCGGGAATCGAAGTATCCACCGGCTCCTTGGGACATGGTCTTTCAATTGCCTGTGGAATGGCTTTAGCCTGCAAACAAGACCGAAAGGATTTTCGTGTCTTCACAATTTTATCCGATGGCGAATGTGACGAGGGCTCCATCTGGGAAGCGGTGTTATTTGCCCCTCATCACCACCTGGATAATTTAATTGCGATAGTCGACTACAATAAAATTCAAAGCATAGGAAGAGTAGAAGAGGTTCTAGATTTAGAACCCTTCGCAGATAAATGGAAAGCTTTCGGCTGGTCAGTTGTTGAAATTGACGGGCATAAGATTGAAGAGATTCAAAAAACTCTCGGGCAAATTCCATTTAAATCGGGCAGGCCCAGTTGTATCATTGCTCATACAGTTAAGGGGAAAGGTGTGAGCTTTATGGAGGATAAGCTGGCCTGGCATTACCAGCAACCGGATGCAGAACAACTCAAATTGGCTCTTGCGGAATTGGGGTTAAGAGAATGAGAACAGCTTTTATTAAAACTTTATTCGACTTAGCCAGGCAGGATGAAAGAATCAACCTGATTGTGGGGGATTTAGGATATTCAGTGGTTGAACCTTTCCAAAAGGAATTTCCTTCCCGCTTTATCAATGCCGGGGTGGCGGAGCAGAATATGACCGGTATGGCGGCTGGTTTGGCTCTTAGCGGAAAAATAGTTTTCACCTATTCGATTGCCAATTTTCCCACCTTGCGATGTCTGGAGCAGATACGCAACGATATCTGTTACCACAAGGCCAATGTTAAAATTGTGGCGGTGGGTGGCGGTTTTGCTTACGGTGCTTTGGGTATGACTCATCATGCCACAGAAGATTTGGCTATTATACGAAGCTTGCCCAATATGCTGGTGGTAGCTCCCGGTGATCCGGTGGAAGCTAAACTGGCAACTCAAGCTCTGGTCGAATATGATGGTCCCGTTTATCTGCGCCTTGGAAAAGCCGGTGAGCCAAAAATTCATCAGGATAAAATTGATTTCAAGCTGGGGAAAACTATTGAACTGAAATTCGGAACCGAGATAACTCTCATTTCTACCGGTGGTATACTATTTAACACTCTCAAAGCTGCCGAAAAATTGGAAGATCAGGGAGTATCGGTCCGTGTCCTGAGTATGCACACGATCAAACCATTGGACACCGAAGCGGTTCTGAAAGCGGCTTCGGAGACCTCGGCTATTTTTACAGTTGAAGAACATAGTGTCATCGGCGGTTTAGGAGGAGCTGTAGCCGAGACCTTGGCCGAATCAGGGAACTCACAAGTTTATTTCAAGCGTCTGGGAATTCCGTCCACTTTTATTTCACAAGTGGGAAATCAGGAATACCTGCGCAATTTGTTTTCACTTTCAGCAGAAGGAATCTTTAATTCGGTTGAAACCGCTTTGAAAAAGACCGAAAGCTGGTCCAGCAAAAAATTTATTTAATTATATCAAAATCAAAGGAGAAAAGATGGATTGGAAAGTTAGATTTGTGGATTTCCCGCAGCAATATAGAAAAATGGAAACCGAATTAATCGGCACGATAAAAACGGTTCTATCCCAGGGTGATTTAATTCTGCGCCAGCAGTTGAGGGATTTTGAAAATAATTTGGCCGCCTTTGTAGGCACCAAGTATACCGTAGGGGTGAGCAACTGCACCGATGGTTTGTATCTAACTCTGGAAGCTTGCGGAATTGGCGCCGGAGATGAGGTAATCACTGTCTCCCATTCTTTTGTAGCCACTGTGGCTGCTATTCATCACACCGGCGCTACACCGGTTTTGGTGGATGTGGGGGATGACCACAATATGAATGTAAACGAACTTGAAAAAGCCATAACTGCTAAGACCAAGGCAATTCTGTCGGTGCATCTGAATGGCAGAATGTGCAATATGGAAGTGATAATGAATTTGGCTGAAAAACATAACTTGTTAGTAATAGAAGATGCAGCTCAAGCGCTAGGAGGGTCTTTTAATGGTCAAAAAGCCGGTTCTATCGGCCTAGCCGGATGTTTCAGTTTTTATCCGGCCAAAACTCTGGGAGCTATCGGAGATGCCGGGGCAGTTGTTACCAACAATAAAGAGTTGTATGAAAAGCTTCTGCTTCTGCGGGACCACGGGCGTCTGAATAAAACTGATTTAGCTGGCTGGGGGTACAATTGCCGTCTGGACAACCTGCAGGCAGCCATTCTGGATTTGAAGTTAAAATATTTGCCGGAGTGGATAAGACGTAGAAGAGAGTTAGCCGGGCTTTACCACAAATATTTAGCTCATCTTCCACAAATAGCTCTGCCGCCGGCACCCACCAATGAAGGGGCATATTATGACGTCTATCAGAATTTTGTGATAGAAGCAGAGAATCGGGACCAATTATTTGAACACCTTACTCAAAATAGAATCGAAACCTTAATCTCTTGGCCCAAAGCGGTTCATCATCAACAGTCGTTGGGGTTAACGCACTTTAAATTACCCCGGACAGACCAGCTTTGCCGAAAAGTTATCTCGCTTCCTCTGACCACCGAACTGGAAAATGAACAGATTCAATATGTAGCAAGTACTATTGAGCAGTTTTACTCGATGCCGGCTTACCAGTCGACAGCCAAAATTTGTGAAGCGACTTTAAGAGGTTAATTATGCCTGATTTTTCTACAGTCACCGAGACGCCGCAGAATAAAGGTTCCCAAGAGCAACTCTCCATGCTTTTAACCCGCTACCAGTGGGCAGCTAGCTTTGGTAAAGGCAAAAAAGTTTTGGAAGTCGGTTGCGGTGCCGGACAGGGGTTGGGGCTTCTGGCTAAATCTGCTAGTTTGGTAATCGGTGGTGATATTGAGCCTGCTAATTTGAAATTTGCCCGGAGGCATTATAACGGCAGAGATAAAATAAAACTGCTTTTATTTGACGGGCATAAATTTCCTTTAAAGGATAAAAGCATAGATGTGGTGATCTTATATGAAGCGATTTATTATTTATCTGAACCGGAAAAATTTATCCAAGAAGCCCGTAGAGTGTTGAAAGAGAACGGGACACTAATGATTTGCACAGTTAATTGCAGCTGGGCGGATTTTAATCCATCTCCTTTTAGCGCTAAGTATTTTTCAGTTCCGGAATTGTATAAACTGCTCAAAACTTGCTTCCCAAAAATAGAAATTTACGGGGCCTTTCCGGCTGTTGTGGATTCGACCAAGAGCAGATTAGTTTCATTTGTTAAAAGAATGGCAGTCTCAATGCATTTAATCCCCAAAACTATGAAAGGGAAGGAGCTTTTGAAAAGATTATTCTTCGGTGAGTTAATTCCGATTCCAGCAGAGGTTGAAGAAAATGGCTACCATTTCCAAAAGCCGGTTTTAATCCCCTATAATAGTCCTAACTCGACTCACAAAGTTCTCTACGCTGTGGCTCGAATCTAAAAAATTATTTAAGTTCTGTAATTCCTCAAGGATAATTAACTTTGATATAGCGGGACTACTTTAAATCAGCAAACTTGAAAGCCGGGAATTCCATTTGTTGTGGGTGTACGGGTGTGTATTCTGCTTGAGAAGCGGGAAGGTCATATAAAAAGCCCAACTCTTCTTTGCCTTTCCAGGGGGTATAAGTCTTGACATATTTTTTGAGCCAATCTTTGATGGTAAAGCTGGGGCCATGACCATTCTGGGATATTTTGAGAAGCTCCATTAAAGCATGATTGACCTCTTCTAAACTATACTGTTTATAGTTTTTGGCAATCCAGATTCCTTCAAGTTCAGTTTTGGAAGTCCCGTTTTCAGCTGTCAAAAGCTCCTCATAAAGTTTTTCCCCCGGTCTTATTCCGGTAATCACAATATCCACATCCTGATGAGGCCTGATTTTATGCAGTTTCAAAAACTCTTCGGCTAACTTATACACATTTATGGGTTCCCCCATATCCAGAACCAAAACCTCACCATCATTTCCTTTCAGAGAAGCCTGTAAGACCAATGCCACCGCTTCCGGGATAGTCATTATGTATCTCTGCATATCCTGATGAGTCACGGTCAGAGGACCGCCCCGCTTAAGCTGTTCAGTCCAGATGGGAATCACCGAGCCCCGGCTGCCTAAAACATTGCCGAATCTGACCGAGCAGAATTTAGTTTTACCGTTATGCCCGAATGCGGTGCAGATAAATTCCGCAAATCTTTTGGTGGCCCCCATAACGCTGGTGGGATTGACCGCCTTATCAGTTGAGATGAAAACAAATTTTTCCACCTGGTTTTGAATTGAAGCCAGAGCCAGATTATAGGTGCCAAAAATATTCACTTTGGCGGCTTCTTCCGGATAATATTCCATCATAGGTACCTGTTTGTAAGCCGCCGTATGAAAAACGATTTCAGGTTTATATATTTCAAATACTTTATTCAATCTGGCAGGGTTGGTTATATCGCATAAAATCGGCTTGATTTCCAGTTGGGGAAAAGCCCGCTTCAGTTTCAGCTCCAGCATGTATAAATCGGTTTCATCAATATCCAGAAGAATCACTGATTTAGGATTAAAGTTACAGACCTGGTTGGCAATTTCCGAGCCGATGGAGCCAGACGCTCCGCTGATTAAAATCTTTTTTCCGGAAAGAAACTTTTCAATCTGCTTGACTTCCACCGAAACCGCTCGGCGTCCCAGAAGCTCTTCCACGTTGATATCCCGGATATCCTTAACATTGATAGATAGAGCCGTGTCCTTATCCACGATGGATGGCATAACCAAGACATTTTCAATTTCAACCGACTTACACAAATCCAGGATCTCAATCAATTTTTTGCGGGCTAGTGACGGAATAGCTAAAATGACACCGGATATTTTCTCTCTTTCGGCCAGATAGGGCAAATCTGTGATTTTACCTAAAACTTGCACTCCGTGAATTTTAGTTCCTATCTTGATGGGGTCATCATCTAAAAAGCCGATGGGCTGAACCTTCCAGCCGGGTGAAGCCAGAATATGGGACACCAATCGCTGCCCGTGGTTTCCGGCTCCGATAATTAAGTAGCGGTTTTGAGACTTTCCATTGCCATTCCACAGATGGGAGGCCTTTAAATAAAGCCGCTTGGAAATCCGCAAAAAACCGATTAAGCTCAAGGAAATAAAGAAATCCAGAAAAAAAACAGAGCGGGGGAATCCCTGAAATAAACCGTCATTTAGAACAGTATAACTGGCTAAAAGAACAAATAGAGACAAAGATAAAGCTTTTAAGATATTGAATCCCTCAATCAGTCCGGCATATCTCCAGGTGATGCGGTATAAACCGAAAAACCAGATGAAAAAAAGTTTGGTAGAAACAAAGATTGATAAAAACAGAGGAAAATTGTTTCCGTATTCAAAAGGAATTTTAAAATCAAATCTTAACAGGAAGGATAAAAATAGTGCCAAAGAACACAGAATAATATCGCTTATTAGGAAAAATAAAACTCTTTTGCCGTTAGTTGGTTTTACCAGAAAATGCAGAGCTTGGTATAACTTTCGGTTAAGCTTTTCCTTCATAATGTTCCCTAATATCATTTTGGCTTAAATTCCTTTTTCCTTCCAAAAATTGTACTCAATTCTCAAATTTAAGGAGAATTCCCCCCTTATATTTTTATCGGCAATATTGGAAATATTTTTCCTGCTTTGTAGCTGCAATCCTAAATCAATTTTAAGCTTAGCATCGGGTTGAAAGACACCTAAAATTTCAAAAACAGAAGTTTTTTCAACCACACCGGAAGGAAATTTTGGGACAGCCGGCAGAGGGTTGGGATAGACCATATCTATTTTTCCTTCCCCTTTCCGCTTATAACTGGTCGAAAACTGTAAAGAAAAATCTCTTCTAAGATGGTACAAATAGCTCCCCTGGATTAAATCTGCATCCGGACCTAAAGCTGAACCTAAGTTTCTGTCATGATATGAAAACCGATTCCACAGAATATCGGCTCCGTAGACCCAGAATCCGATTCTCCCATACTCTAAATTGAAATAAGAGCCGTCCAGCTTGAAAAGATGGGCCAATCTGGTTCCCACAAGATATCCGATTTGATGGGGTTCGGACTTGAAGTCATATTGAAAGTCATCAATCAAAAATTCTCCGTAAAATTCTTTGTCCTTCCAAAAGGATAAATCAAAAGTCAGACTCCATAAGATATTATCCGGGGCATTCTGATTGAACTGCTCCACGTAATAAGGCAAAATTGGGTTCAGATAATAAAGTTCCACAGAGCGGTTAATCCCTCCATAAATAACCGTTTCTGACAGACCCAGCTCGATTCCTTTAGGATGCTTAAAATTTATTGAGTGGGCTGAAATGTAGCGGTTGGCAAATCTGGCGCTATCCGGGTCGAAGATTTTGTCCAATACCGAGCTAAAATAAGAGAATCTGAAATATCCGAGCTGCATCGATAACCGAATCTGGTCTAAAGCCGGGGATTGCCCGGAAAAAAGAAGCCCGTCTCCCAAGAAAGGACTCCAGTTTTGGTTATCCCGTCCCAGTAAAATTTTCAGATATTTAGTTTCCCAGTGCAAATAGGCCTGGTCCAGATAACCTGTCAGGTTTTTCTTCCATTTTCTGCCGAAAAATTGGGGGTTTTTCTCTGCTTGGGTATCTAATACTCCGTTAATTTTAAAAAGAAATTGATTAGAATACTGATGACTGCCTCCCAGCTTCAGCCGTCCCCGAACCGGCTTTTTATCTTGGGCTGAATAATAAAAAAGGGAGGGTGTGAGAGTGTATTTGATTGAAGAATAGGGCTGATTTTCTTTTAAAGTTTCAATCTCATATTTGAACTCATCCTTGAGCTTCTCAACCAGCCAGACTTGCGCCTTGGTAAGGGTCAGCTTATTTTCACGCTCTAATTTTTCTATCTCTATTAAATAAGTCACAATTTCTCCTCGAGTGTAGGGTTTGACACTTTGATGTAATTTAGAAAAAAGTTTTTGGGTATAAAGTTGCTCTAATACCGGATAAACCCAGGAATCTAAGGGGATGGTTTCTAAAGGATGAGCTAAACTTCTTTGGCAGAGAAATAAAGCAAAAATTACGAAAATAAATAAAGTAATTCCTTTTATGCAGGTAGCTTTTACTTTTCCCCGAATTCTACTTACATAAAATTGGGGCAAATTTAAATTAGAAACACTCAATTTCATCACAATCCTTGATGGCTTTCTCCTTATATTTAAATTGTCGAACAAAACGGGGTTTTTTTTAACTGGTTTTTCAGAGAGTTTTGGTCTAACTGACGCATTATGACAAAGCAGGTTGTACTTGAAAAATTCTGATTTATTCCGTATCATGTTAAAAGTAGGTTACTCCAATAGGTTTTTGACTTTTGGGGGCGATTGGTCTCGACGGGATGTTAGAGACAAAACCTGCAAGCCGAGGTACCCAGTGTCCTCGTAAATCAATTGGGACTAAATTTAGGTGCAAACAACAACTTTGCACTGGCTGCTTAATTAAAAGCTAGCCCGTCTGTTTAAGATTTGTCGGCTGGTCTTGAATCAGGCGTCGATTAAAACCGAATAGCTTAGACTTTCGCTTGGGCAGTTTAAGCGAAAATTTACCGAGCTGGTGTTCCGGCGCCGGTCAGTTGGCTAACCGGAATACGAGAACTAAAACCTGACTAAGCTTGTAGCATGGTTTTGAGCTTTACTCTTCGGACGTGGGTTCAATTCCCACCGCCTCCATTTTTTTATTGGGGGCAGGATAAAAATTTAGTAAGGGAGATGGTCGAGAGAATTTCTTTAAATTCTCTTGAGAATCAGTCGATTTCCTTTGGATTCGCTCCGGCCGGATTGAAAGAAAGCTCCGGCGCGACAGCTTTGTCTCCGACTTCGACTGTCTCCTGTTCAAAAGATTCCTTGCCGGTGAACTTGGCCAAAAGAGTATAAACCACCGGCACCAGAACCAAAGTCAAAAAAGTAGAAAACATCAGACCACCCACCACTGCGATACCCAGAGGTCTTCGGGCTTCTCCACCAGCACCCAGACCGATGGCAATCGGCAGAACCCCGAAGATAATGGCAAAAGAGGTCATTAGAATCGGACGCAGACGTATGCGGGAAGCTTGCATCACCGCTGCGTAAAGCTCCACGCCTCGCTCCCGCAACTGGTTGGAGAATTCCACAATCAGAATGGAGTTCTTGGTCACCAGCCCAATCAGCATCACCAGACCGATCTGGGAGTAGATATTCAAGCTCTGCCCAAAAACAAAAAGTGACACCAAAGCCCCCACCAGAGCCAACGGAACCGAAAGCAGAATAGTAAAGGGGTGAATGAAGCTTTCAAATTGAGCCGCCAAAACCAGATATATGAAAACTACTGCTAAAAGGAAGAGAAAATAAATGGCAGAGCTGGATTCACGGAACTCCCGGGATTGCCCGGCCAGCTCCCGCTTGATTCCGGGAGGAAGATCGTTTTCCACGATTTTATCCAGGTCGTTTAGGGCCTGACCCAGGCTGACCCCCGGGGTCAAACTGGCAGTAATAGTAGCTGAACGGACCCGGTTGTAATGGTTCAGCTCTTTAGGAGCCACGGTTTCTTTTATCTGAACTACGTTGGCCAGTTGTACCAAGCCCCCATTACCTCGTATATAGAGGTCTTCAATCGTTTGTGGAGTGGCACGTTCAGAAGGCTTGAGCTGGGTGATAACGTCATACTGTTTGGCGGAGCGCTTGAAATTGGTCACCACTCGACCCCCCAGAAAAGTTTCCAGAGTGGTGCCTATGTCCGTTACCGAAACCCCTAATCCGGCCGCACGTTCACGGTCAATTTTAATATCCAATTGCGGTTTATTCAGACGCAAGTCAGTGTCTAAATTTATCAGATATCCCAGCTGATAAGCTTTCCCCATCATAATACCGACTGCCCGCTGTAATTCATCGTAGGTGTCGGCCTGCAAAACGTATTGCACCTCGGTGGAAGTAAAGTCAGCTCCCAAGCTGGGAGGATTTATTACGAAGGCCAGAACCCCCGGGATGGAAATCAGAGGAGGAAAAAGTTCCTGCACGATTTGCTGCTGTGACCTATCCCTTTCACCTCTAGGTTTGAGACGTAAGAAGAATACTCCATTGGTGACCCGGCCCGGACCGCCGAAGCTTAAGCCGATGGCGCTGAAAAGTGCCTGACGCTCCGGCAAACTCATAATAATATTCTCAACCTGTTTCATATAGCGGTCGGTATAATCTAGGGTGGCGCCTTCAGGAGCGATGACCACCCCGAACCCGACTCCCCGGTCTTCGACCGGCACCAGTTCGCTGGGTAAGATTTTGAAAAGTGTCAAAGAAATAATTACCAAAATCACTGCTCCGGACACCACTTTCCAGCGATGGGAAAGGGCTTGCTGCAGAATCCGGCTATAGGTCTGGTCTAATTTGGCAAAGAAAGAATCGAAAGAACGGGAAGCCCAATTCTTTTTTCCGCTGTAAAGCGGTTTAAGCATCCTGGAGCAGAGCATAGGAGTCAAAGTCAGGGCTGTAAAACCGGAGATTAAAACCGCAGCCGCCACCGAAATGCCGAACTCCTTGAAAAGCCGGCCCACGTTGCCGGTTAAAAACGAAAGCGGGACAAAGACCGCCAAAACTGCAATGGTTATGGCCAAAACCGCAAAACCGATTTCTTTGGATCCGTCCAAAGCCGCTTTGCGGCGATCTTTCCCCAGCTGCATATGGCGATAAACATTTTCCAGAACCACGATGGCATCATCCACCACTAAACCGATAGCCAAAACCAAAGCCAGTAGCGTAAGAATATTTAAGGTAAAACCCAAAAAATAAGCCACGGCAAAACTTCCAATTATAGAAGTCGGAATAGCCAAAGCCGGAATAACGGTGGCCCGCAAACTTTTCAAAAAGAGTAAAATCACTAAAACCACCAAAAACATGGCAATAATCAGGGTCTTGCTGACATCGTCGATTGATTCCTGAATGTACTCGGCCGAATTGTAAGCCACTTCCAGATGCATTCCCTGTGGCAGGAGTTTGGATAGCTCCGGCAGGGCCTGGATCACCGTATTAGCCACTTCAACCGTGCTGGCTTTGCTCTGCTTGCTTACTCCCAGACCTACGGCCGGTCGTCCGTTGTACCTAATAATGGTGCGTTCATCTTCGGCTCCTAAGGTGACTTCAGCCACATCCCCCAAGCGAACCTTCTGGTCTCCGGTCTGTTTTATGATGACACCGGCAAATTGCTCCGAGGTAGTCAGGTTCCCCAAAGTTCGCACTGAAAATTCCCGGCCTTCGCCCTCTACTCTACCGGCCGGAATTTCGGCATTTTCCCGGCGAATGGCGTTTTCCACATCCTGAGTTGTAAGTCCGAAGGCAGTCATCCGTTGTGGATTAAGCCAGATTCGCATGGCATAGCGCCGCTCTCCTCCGATAAAAACCGCTCCCACGCCCGGTAATCTCTGGAATCTCTCTTTCATGAACCGGTCGGCAAAATCGGAAACTTCCAGAGGGGAGTGCCTATCGCTGTAAAAAGCCAGCCAGACAATGGGCTGGGCATTGACATCCACTTTTTCAACAATAGGGTCATCTGCCGCTAGGGGCAGGCTGCCCCGAATGCGCGAAACCCGGTCCCGCACGTCATTGGCAGCTTCGTTGACATCCCGGCCGGTTTCAAATTCAATGGCGATGACTGAGCCCTGTTCCTGGCTGGAAGAGGTGATAGTCCTTACCCCTTCCAGAGTGGAAAGCTGCTCTTCTAAAATATCGGTGATTTCGGTTTCAACTACGCTTGGGCTAGCCCCTCGGTAAAGGGTGGTTATAGAAACCACCGGCGGGTCAATATCCGGATACTCCCGCACCGGCAGACGGGTAAAGGAAATCACTCCGAATAAAATGATGACCAAACCCATCACAGTGGCGAATACCGGACGTTTTATGGATATTTCGCTGATTTTCATGATTTGTTTCCTGCTGGAGCCGCATTTTGATTCGGCACCGGAAAAACCTTGGCCCCTTCAAACAGTTTTTGATGACCGGTTCGCACAATTTTCTTCCCCGGCTCCAGTCCTTTCAGCACCTCCACAGTTCC
>JBIOYE010000004.1:0-7781 GCA_044870015.1 Candidatus Zixiibacteriota bacterium | reverse complement strand
TACACCCTTTTCTTTCAAACTCACAAAACCATTCTCGCCAATTATCAAATGGTCCAAAACTTCAATCTCCATAATTTTTCCCACTTCTAAAATCTGTTTGGTCACTTTGACATCTTCCGCCGATGGCTCTGGGTCTCCGGAAGGATGGTTGTGAGCTAAAATAATAGCCGCGGCTCCATATTCGATAGCCGGACGAAAAACTTCCCGGGGATGAACCTCTGATAAATTCAAACTTCCCAAAGAAATCACCTCGTCGTGAATCAGCTTGTTTCTGGTATTCAGATACAGCCCCCGAAACTGCTCTTTGGTCAATTTTTTCATCTCTTCTAAATATTTGTACACTTCATCCGGAGTTCGGATAGTCGGAATTCTGGATTTATCCTCCCAAAAAATTCTTCTCCCTAATTCCATGCAGGCGATAATCTGGCAGGCCTTCACTTGCGGAAGACCGGTATTCCCCATCAAGTCAGCCACAGATTTTTCTTTAGCCAGGCCTTTGGTGCCATAAAGTTTGAAGATGGTCTGCGTAAGCTCCAAGACACCTAAGCCCTTGAAACCGGTATTCAAAATTATTGCCAGAAGCTCGGAATCTTTCAAAAAATTCGGACCATATTTGATTAGCTTCTCTCGGGGTCTTTCGTCTTCAGGTAACTCTTTGATCGGGATTTGATAAATGTCAGACATAATTTTTTATCAATTTTTGACTTGGGTTACCCTCTCCTTTAAGGGGAGGGCTGGTTCGGCTTCGCTCACCATAAAAGGGAGGGGTCAGTTTTTAAAAACTTAACTTACCTCTCCCCACCCCTCTCCTAAGAGGAGAGGGAGCGTAATCCTACAATGGGAACAGCAAAAATGCCAAACTCACAATCACAATATATATCAAAAAAATCAAAATCTCATAACCCAAAATATCTTTAAAATCAATTTTCGCCACTGATAAAAGGGGAATGGCCCAAAAAGGTTGTATCAAGTCAGTTGCCATATCTCCCCAGGCATAGGCAATCACCACTTTGGAATTAGAAACCCCCAGGGATTTGGCGGCAGATAGAATATAGGGAGCTTCGATAGCCCATTCAGAGCCGCCGGAAGGGACGAAATAGTTAATCAGACCGGAATACCAATAAACGATAGCCGGATAAGTTTTTTGGCTGGAGATTTGAATAAACCAGTTCCCCACAATTTGTGCCAGACCAGAAGATTTTATAATCCCATACATCCCAGCATAAAAGGGGAATTGCAAAACCACTCCAAAAATTAATTTTCCGGCTTCTTCAGCTGCTTTCAAAAAAGAAGATGGTCTCATATGTAACAAAACCCCTAAAAATAAAAATCCGAAATTTAAAACGTTTAAATTAATCTCAAATTTTTTGGTAACCAAAAACCAGAAAAGCCAGAGCATGCCTAAGATTCCAAAGAATAGTCCAACCAATGGAGAATTATCTAAAAAATTGGCAAAACCCTTCAGAGAGCTGGTGGGAATTATGGGTGATTTTTCTTTTTCCAGTGAGAGTGGGTCGGCTAAAACGGTTTCTTCTTTTTTAGGATGCAATTGAGGGACAAATAAGCACAGAAATAAAAATATGAATCCAGTCAAAAATAAATTGAATGAAGTGAAAATGGTCTGACTCAAGGGAATCATCCCTATCTCTTTTTCCAGAAAATGTCCGGGTGTGGCAACCAGAAGCGGAGCAGATGCAGAAAGACCGGAGTGCCAGGTGCATCCCATCCCTAAATAAGCTGCTGCCACCAAAAGACGATAGTCCACTTTCTGCCTGGAGGCGATAAATTTTACCATTATAGCGGAACCGACCATGGAAAACCCCCAGTGAACCCAGGATAAAGAAAGTGATAATATCACCATCAAGAGTATGGAAGATTTTGGCCCCTTTGGGATGTTAGCCAAAAAATTTAAGAATCTGGAGACTAAGGGAGAAACCGCTACAATGTAGCCGGTGAAGATAATCAAACACATCTGCATGGCAAACGACAAAAGTTCCCAGAAGCCGTTCCCCCAGAATTGGATTAAGTTGAATAAACCAAAGTTGGTGAAAATCAAAGCCAGGGCAAAAGTGAAAACTGTCAAAATCAAAGCAATCACAAATGAGTTGGGGATGAATTTTTGGGAGAAAGAGGTTAAAGAAGAGGATAAGGAAGAAATCAGTTTCATTTAATTTTCGTTAAAATTTATGTAGCGTCCTGTTTTACACAGGACGCATGCCCTATGTAAAATAGGGCGTTACATTTTTCTCAAAGATAAAAAATTCTGAGAAGATTTACAAGAAAAATTATTTAGGTGGGAACTGTTATTAACCGCGGTGATTTCTCTTTTTCAAAGCTATCTTTTCCATCTGGGGCTTATAATGGGATATAACTTTAGGGGAAGATTTTTCTTTGCTCTTGCCGGATTTCAGATCCAGGGCTATCTCAATCACCTCATCAATCGAATCCACGAAGACGAACTTGACCTTCTTTTTAATCTCTTCCGGAATATCTTCCAGATCCTTCTGATTGTTCTTGGGCAAAATCACGGTTTTAATCCCGGCCCGATAGGCCGCCAGGGTTTTTTCCTTCAAACCCCCGATGGGCAAAACCTTCCCGGTCAAAGTAATTTCACCGGTCATGGCCAAATAGGGTTTGACCGGTTTCTCCGTCAAAATAGAAGCAATGGCCGTGGCAATGGCAATGCCGGCGGAAGGCCCATCTTTGGGAATGGCTCCGGCCGGAACGTGGATATGGATATCATACTTTTCAAAGAAATCCGGCGGGATCCTCCATTTTTCAGCGGTTGACCTAAGATAAGACAGAGCGGTCTGGGCTGATTCCTTCATCACGTCCCCAAGATGACCAGTAAGAGTCAGAGATTTCCGGCCCGGCATCTTGCGAGCTTCAATAAATAAAATTTCACCACCGGTGCTAGTCCAGGCCAAACCCGGAACAACTCCAATCTTACCGGTTCTTTCCACCAGCTCCTGAATAAATCTGGCCGGACCTAAAAACTCCTGCAGATTATCCGATGTAATAGCTACTTTCTTGGCTTCGCCGGCTGCTATTTTTTTGGCCACTTTGCGGCAGACCGTGGCGATCTCCCTATCCAGATTTCTCAAACCCGACTCTTTAGTGTAATCGTTTATAATGATCTTTAGGGCTTCATCCGTAAAACTGATATTCTCGGGCTTTAAGCCGTGATTTTCCATCTCTTTGGGAATCAGATATCTTTTGGCGATGCTTAGTTTTTCCAGGTCAGTGTAGCCGGGTAGCTCAATGACTTCCATTCTATCCCGTAAAACAGCCGGTATAGGGTCCAATAAATTAGCGGTGGTGATGAACATCACTCTGGATAAATCGAAAGGAACTTCCAAATAATGGTCGGAAAATGAAAAATTCTGCTCCGGATCCAAAACCTCCAAAAGCGCCGAAGCCGGGTCACCTCTGAAATCCTGCCCGATTTTATCCACTTCATCTAACATAAAGATAGGGTTATTAGAGCCGGCTCTCCTTATTCCCTGGATAATTCGGCCCGGAAGGGCGCCGATATAAGTCCGGCGGTGCCCTCTGATTTCAGCTTCGTCATGCACCCCTCCCAAAGACATGCGGCAGAATTTTCTTCCCAGAGCCCGGGCTATCGACATTCCCAGAGAGGTTTTACCCACTCCCGGAGGTCCCACAAAACATAAAATCGGGGATTTAGTATCCTGCTTCAATTTTCTGACCGCCAGATATTCTAAAATTCTCTCTTTGACTTTTTCCAGATCGTAATGGTCTTCATCCAAAACTTTTTTGACCTGCTTGATATCCAGATTGTCGACCGTGGAGACACTCCAGGGAAGCGTGACCAGCCAATCCAGATAGGTCCGGGAAACGATGTATTCGGCGCTGGCAGGGTTCATTTTGGAGAGCCGGTCCAGCTCCTTTAAGGCGGCTTCCTTAGCCTCCGCAGGCATTTTGGCCTCTTCAATTTTCTTTTTGAGCTCCTCGATTTCAGCCATCCGGTCATCGGTTTCCCCTAACTCTTTTTGGATGGCTTTGAGTTGTTCTCTTAGAATGTATTCTCTCTGAGCTTTCCCCAATTCATTGGCCGCTTCGGACTGAATTTTACGGGACAATTCCAAAACTTCCACTTCTTTGTTCAGATGCATGGTCAATTTTTGCAAACGGACTTTGACATCAAAGGTCTCCAAAAGCTCCTGCTTCTGTTCGATAGAAATATTCAAATTCGAGGCAATCAAATCTGATAACTTGGAAGGGTCCTCGGTGTTCAAAGCCGGGATTTGCAGGTCATCGGATAAATAAGGAGCCAGAGAGACGATTTTTCGCAGGAGGTCTAAGATATTGCGGATTAAAGCCTCCACTTCGACAGACTTTTCAATCTTATCTTCGATATATTCGACTTTGGCCACTAAGTATGGTTCGGTTCTGATAAATTTTTTAATTTTAATCCGGGAGAGTCCCTGTACCAGAAATCTGACCGAGCCATCTGGAAAACGGAGCATCTTGATGATAGTCCCGGCGGTTCCTACATCATAAATATCCTCCGGGGTGACATCGGCTGTCTCCGGATTTTTCTGGGCCAACAGACCCAGGGTCTTTCCTCCCATCAGGGCTTCATCAATCAGACGGGCGTACTTCTGGTCGGTAATCATCAAAGGGATGATCAAAGAAGGATAGACCACCACATTTTTGGTGGGGAGGATGAAAAGTTCGTCCGCCAGTTTTTCTATTTCCGGTTTGTTTTTTAGGGTTTCTCTGTCAGCCACAATGACTCCTATTCAATTTTTATTTCTTTGGGCTTTCCTTTTTTGCTCGGTTTTTTCTCAATCTTAACTTCTAAAAATCCGTCCTTATAGTTAGCCGCTATTTTTTCCCGATTTATATCTTCCGGCAGATTGATATTTCTTTCGAAACGTCCGTAGTTTAGCTCCATGTGGTGGTAACATTTGCGGGTTTCAATTTTTTCCGGCCGGTCACCATGGATGGTCAAGGTATTTCCGTGCAGGGCGATATTGAAATCTTTCTGCTTCATTCCGGCAATTTCTACCAGAATTATTACTTCATTTTCAGTTTCAAAGACATCGATGGGAGGTCTCCAGACCTTGGTTCCGGTCAATAAAGAGGAGTGCTTGATTTTATAAAAATGCTCAAACAGTAAATCCATTTCATCTTTGATTTTCTTGGCATCTTTTATAAATTCTTTTTTGGTATCATCTTTTGTATCATCCATAAAATCCTCTCCTTAAAGGGTTATTAACCCTTTAATTAAACATTGAATCTGAAAAAGATTACGTCCCCGTGCTGGACAATATAATCTTTTCCCTCTAATTTTAAAAGACCTTTTTCCTTGGCATGGTGCACCGAACCCAATTCTATAAGTTTATCGGCAGCAATGACTTCCGCCTTTATAAACCCCTTCTCCATATCCGAATGCACAGTGCCTGCGGCTTTCAAAGCTTTATTTCCTCTGGGTAAAAGCCAGGCCTTGACCTCTTTTTCATTGGCAGTGTAAAAAGTTATTAGATCCATTAAATTATACGATGAGTTGACTAATCTTTTAGTAGCTGGTTTCGTTATTCCTAATTCTCGCATAAACATTTGCTTCTCATCTTCTTCGAGTAAAGATAGCTCTTCTTCTAATTTTCCACAGAAAGCTAAAACCTGGATTTTTTCACCGGACAAACCAGTTTTATATTTCTCCTCAAAAGCTGAAATCTGGTCTAACTCTTTCTCGGCCACATTCAGTATTATTAAAATCGGCTTGGCGGACAGAAAGCTAAATCCCCTTAGGGTTTTTTCTTCCTCGAAATTGAAATTTATATTTCTCAAAGGAATCTCTTTTTCCAGGGCTTCTTGGCATTTTTTAATCAAATTCTGCTCTTTTTGCTCTTCTGCAGAGGTTCCGGTTTTACCCTGCTTATGGGATTTTTCAACTCTCTTCTCGGCTATTAGCAAGTCCAGAAAAATCAATTCGCTCTGAATATGTTTAAATTCTGCCTGTGGGTCGACTTCCCCTAATCCTAGAGAGGTTTTATATAAACCGATGACCACGGCTAACTCATCCATCTCTTTTAAGACCGCTGTGGCTTCCCCCTCTGATTTTCTTTCATGCTCTAAAGAGCCGACCAAATCTATATATTCGATTTCTGGCAGGGTTATTTTTTTGGAATTATAAAGTTGAGCTAACTGTGAAATCTTAGGGTCGGGAATTTTGACTATTCCGCGATGGAGCTGTAAATGAGGGGATACTTTGGCAGTTTGCTGATGCCCGAATGTTAAGGCATTGAAAATTGTGGTCTTTCCCGACTGGGGCGGACCTATGATTCCGATTTTAAGCGTAAAATCTCACCTTCTCATTTTCTCTATTAAATTATGCAAATAAAAAATGTAAAAATGCAACAGAATTAAAACCAATATTCCAAAGGTATCTAGGTAAAACCAGCGCGACCTTAAGAATTGCTTTTTGTCCATCGAAATAAATTCTCCCAACAAATCCCAAAATGCCATGAAAGAAACAAAAGAAAAGAAACCAAAAATATACAAATAAAATGAGCCTATATATACTATCATCTGAAGTATACATAGTTCCAAAATCCAAAGCATGAGCAATAAATTGGTGTAAACAGCCCATGCTCGACTCAACCATTTTTTGCGAAAAAGGTATTGAATAGCATACGAGGATAAATAAATAAATATAATAATATTCCGATCAACCGTAGGAGATGGCATATTTAGAATTCTATTAGTTTGAATTAGAGGACAGTATATTTCACAATTCTCCCGTTTTCCAATATAGGTAAAACCGGCAGGGAATTCAACTGACTGCAGAAGTTTAAATCTTTTTCAAACCCTAAAGAGGTCAAAAATTTGCCATGGTCGCAGGTCTCCAAGACTTTAAGCAGATTATCTTTATGCTTCTGATACAACACTGCCGCAGCCTGGGCGGCATCATTTGCCTCACCTTTTTTCTGCTCCTGCAACTTGTGGACAAACATCCCTCCGCAGACCGCATCTTCTAAAGAAAATCTCCCTTCTTTGCCGGAGCAGACGACGGCTAAATCCTTATTCAAATTCAAAACCAATTCTGCCACCTCTTTAAAATTCACAAAAGAGCCGATGACCACTTTATCACCGGAAGCGGCCTTGACAATGGCTTTGGAGCCGTTGGTGGTGGCAAAAATCAAGGTTTTATCCCGCACCACCGGCTCGGTATATTCGAAAGGAGAATTTCCCAAATCAAATCCTTCTATTTTTTTCCCGTCTCTTTCGCCACAAAGCAGGACAAACTGTCTTCCGATTTTTTGCATCAAATCCAATGCCCTTTCCGCTGACTCAACCGGAATAATATCTTTACAGCCGCTATAAAGGGCCTGGGCGATGGTGACGCTGGCTCTCAAGACATCGATTACAATCACCGCTTTATCAACTAAAATATTTTCCTTAAGTTCTTCCGGCGTAAAAAATAAATCTATTTTCATTTTATTTATGGCTATAATTTTTCCAGAAAGGCGGTTTTATCACTACGGCTTTATAGGTTTTATCCCTGATTAATATTTCAATTTCGTTTCCAATTTTGCTTTCCTCCGCCGGCACATAGCCCAAGCCGATTCCTTTTTCCAACGAGGGAGAAAAAATTCCCGAGGTCACTTCTCCGATTTTAGCTCCATTTTTCCAGATCTCATAATGTTGTCTGGGAAATGCTTTCTCAACCATCTCAAAAGCTACCAGACTCCTTTTAGGAGTTTTTTGGGCATTCAAAATCGCCTCTTTCCCTATAAAATCCCCTTTATCCA
>JBIOYE010000003.1:0-7283 GCA_044870015.1 Candidatus Zixiibacteriota bacterium | reverse complement strand
CTCCTCCTTTTAAAAGCTATCCTGTGTTATAGTTTTTCTCTTGCTTTTATTATCGTCATATTATATGAATATACGAACCTTTACTCATCTATTATACACAATAAAAAAACCTTTGTCAAGCGTTTTTTATAAAAATTTAGTCCCCTGGTTTTGAATTTGGGCTTAAAAATTGCTGTCATCTTCTATTTTTTATTGAAACCTCTTTTGGTTTCCCGCATTTTCCACATATCAGCTATGGTCAATTTTTGTGCCCTTTTTTTCAACAACCGACGGAATTGCTTCCACTCTTTGTGTAAAGCACAACTGTTGGGCTCCTGGCACTTATCCAGTCCTAAAATGCAGACCTTATCCAGATGGTCCATCCCGTCGTAAACCTCTATTACATCACTGACCTTTATCTTGCCAGCCGGCCGGCTAAGTTTAAATCCCCCTCCGGGACCCTTGACTGATTTGACTAAATTTTCGTGATCTAAATAATTCAGAATTTTAGCCAAAAAATACTTTGGAATATCCTCGGCCTGGGCAATATCTTTGACTTGAACCGGGCCACCATTGCCCTTTCCGGCTAGATATATCATAGCCTGCAGAGCATATTCAAAACTGGGTGAAAAAATCATATGTTTTTCCTTTGCTGAATATATGACCCTTTACTCTATTACTATACAGAGATAATATCGGCTTGTCAAGTGATTTTTTTTAAAATTTTAAAGGGTTGGTTCACTTAATTCAGTACCCCCGGGGTGACTTGAACGCCCGGCCAATGGTTTAGGAAACCTCTGCTATATCAAACTGGTTGAAGCGGCAAAATCACCCCCTGTACTATATCTTGATTGCCAGAGATTCGAAACTGCACGGTTAAACTTACAGTCCCAAAAGTGGGAAATGGAGTAGGAAAAACTCCTCAGATTTGGTGTCCATATAGTGTCCATAGTATGTACAAAATGGTACAAAACAAGACAATTTGCAACAAGTAAAAATGTCCGGTAACTCAGTCTAACGCTAGAAGTTGCATTGTACCAGAAGAACTTAGAAAAACTCATAAAAAGGATTTTCAGTCTGTTGCTCTACCGACTGAGCTACCGCGGCATGGTCAACAATAGTCAAATATAATACTATTTTTGACCATATTTGACTATAGTAATCAACAATTTTTCAAAATAAAATTTTTCACTCAAAAGTCAAGCCATTTTTAAATCCGTCCCTCTGCACCTGAAAAATCATGCAACAGTTTTAATCCGACTTTATCCTAAAGAAAAATTTACGCAATGTCGACCTATATAAATGGATATAATTTTGAATCCTTAACTTAAGGCGAGGTGATTGAATGTCATACAAAATACCTTTACAAGCAAAGTTTGCCAAAATATTAGTTATAGACGATGAACAGGCTGTCACAGATATGGTCTGTCGAACTTTGGAAGCCAAGGAATACACGGTAACGGCGGAAAATTCTGGAGCTGCTGGAGTTCTAAGGGCTATCTCCCTTCACCCGGCCCTGATACTATTAGACATTTCGATGCCCGATATGGATGGATACGAGGTTTGCGAGGCGCTAAAGAAGGAACAAAGCACTAAAGACATACCGGTTGTATTTCTCAGCGGGAAAGACATCCTGGAAGATCGGTATAAATCCTATCAGGTGGGTGGTGATTTATTTATTAAAAAGCCCATTTCTCCGGAGGCACTGGCAAAGATTGTCAAAATTGTCTTAGGTTCGATTTATAAGCTTTGATTATCTCTGCCAGAAGTCCCAGCATATTTCCTCGGTCGCTCTTAAAAACTAAATCCAGCCACTACCCTATTTTAATTCCTAATCGGAACCCTTGACAGTGTATTTCAAGGGGCTATATTTAAACTGAAAGAAGGAGGTAAAAATGGAAACTATCCACAAAGCAGACTATTACAAAATAAGTGTCCCCAACAAAACCGGCGAAGGAGCCAAAGCCGTAGGAGCCATCCGCAATGCCGGAATCAATCTTTTGGCTTTCACCGGATTTCCGGCCGGAAAACGTTCCCAGATTGATTTTATACCGGAAAATTCAGCCAGCTTTGAGCATGCCGCCAAACGAGCCAAGCTGAAAATCAGCAAGAAGAAACCCTGTTTTGTAATCCAGGGAGATGACCGAACCGGGGCCATTGCCAATATTTTAGAAAGACTGGCTTCCGCCAAAGTAAACGTAATAGCATTAGACGGAGTCTCTGCCGGCGCCGGAAGATACGGAGCCATCCTGTGGGTAACTCCCAAAGATGTCAGCAAAACTGAAAGCGCTCTGGGTGTTTATTAAATTCGTCTCAGGTTGAGGACAACCTGGGTCTACGGGTTATTAGGAAAAAGTCGCCAGTGTAAAGGATTTTTTTAACTTTTAGCTTGACAAAAGTCATAAAATATTTTCTTTATGGTGAGTTTTGGTCAACAATAGTCAATAATGATATTATTATTGACCATTATGGACTATCGAACCATTTGGGGTAGCGTATAACAATTGGAAATCTTAAAAAAACTTTAGAGGGGGAAAAATGCCCAAAGCCACAACCGCATCACCCAGGATGCCCAGAGTAGAGAGCCCCAATCCAGCTGAACCGGACTTTACCTCCCAGCATATATCCACACTTAGACCTTCCCCTCTAGCGTTAATGCGCAATTTGAGCTTTCCGGGGAAGAAGGTTATCAATCTTTTGAGCGGTGATGTAGGATATGAGCCGTCTACAGCCCTGAAAGAAGCTTACGTCAAAGCTCTTTATACCAAGGGAACCAACAAATACCCCCCGGTTTTTGGAATCGAAAAACTAAGAGAAAAAATCGCTTTATACTTAACCAAAACCACCGCAGTACAATTTGAAGCTTCAGATGTGGTGGTCACGGCCGGGGGACAGTCTGCCCTTTATTGCACGCATATGGCAATTTTAGATCCGGGGGACGAGGTTCTGACTTTATCCCCCTACTGGACCCCCATTGAAATGCATTCTAAAGCTTTTTTTGGAAATTTAGTAGCGGTAACCATGGATGAAAATTTTGAATTTGACCCCAGGAAACTGGAAAAAGCGGTCAATGAAAAAACCAAAGCCATTTATGTCAATTCACCCCATAATCCCACCGGGAAAGTTTTCAGTTATGAGGAATTGGAGTCGATCGCCAGAATTGCCAAAAAAAATAACCTGCTGGTGATTTCAGATGAGCCGTACAAGAGCATAATTTTTGAAGGGGAGCATATCAGCACAGTCTCCCTGCCCGGAATGGAAAAACATACTCTTATAGCTGACAGCTTCTCCAAAGATTTCAATATCACCGGCTGGCGAGTCGGCTACGCCGCCAGCAAGAATAAAAAACTTATCTCCCGCCTGATGACCCCTCTGGTGCAGTCCATAAATACCGTCAGCCATCCGGCCCAGTATGCCCTGGCTGAAGTGATTGAGAATCCCAGAGATAAAGAAAGCCTACAGGATATGCGCTCCAAAATGGAGCTTTTGGTTAACGGATTGAATGCTGTTGAGGGAATAAGCTGTGTCAGGCCCAGCGGGTCCTTTTATATTTTTCCCAATGTGGGTGGCTTGAAAAGAAAATTTCCTAAAAGAGGAATCGGTGAGGAAGCGTTTGCCAGATTGAAAGAACTGGGGATTACCGATGGATTTTATGAGCATGTCAAAAACAGCTTTTCCTGGCAGCTGGTGGATTATTTAGCCAATTATTCGGCTGAATATGCCGTGATTGTGGCACCCGGTAAGGAATTCGGGGAGGCCTTTGATGATTATGTGAGATTATCTTTTGCCTCCCGGAGCAGTGAGGAATTGAGTAAATTTATCGGGATTCTGCAGGAGGCCTTCGGCAGTAAAAGTAAATCTCAAACCAGACCGAAAGAATTGAGAGTAGAAAATCCTAAAGTTTAGAGACCTTCTCTTCCAGAGCCAGAAGGGATTCTTTCAATTCTTCTATTTCACTGTTTAGCTCACTTATCCCCTGTTTGAGATTTTTCAGCAATTGGTTTAATTTGTCGTTTAACTCGGAAATTTTTTTATCCAGATTCTCACCCAGATTTTCGACTGCTTCCCCCACTTCTTCGATATCCTTTTTTTCGAGTGTCATAACCCCTCCTGTGATTTTCATGAATATAATCTAATCGGCAAAAGAAAACTTGAAGCTCCAGTCCATCAATCTTTGCATATCCCGGAAGCGGGAATAATTGGAAGGCGCCCCCAAGACCACAAAGGCCAGTTTTTTGCCGGTTGTGTTTTCGGCACAGGTGACTAAGCAATAACCGGACTTAACTATAAACCCGGTTTTGGCTCCCAAAATTTCCGGGTGATAATTCAGCAGGCGGCAGGTATTTTGTAAGACTATCTTGCGCCGTCTTATCAGGGAACGGATGGTATACTGTTTGGTGGAGGTAATCTGAGAAATCAGACTATCCTGTAAGGCCGACATAAGCAATTTAGCACAGTCCAAGGCCGTGGACATATTTAGAGGGTTTAGCCCGGTGGGGTCGGCAAAACGGGAGGCAGAGAGCCCCAGACTTTCGGCTTTGAGATTCATCCGGGCCACAAATTCTGCGGAACTTAAACCGGTGGAACGGGCTAAAGCTTTGGTGGCTAAATTATCGGAGTTCATTAAAGCAGCATACAGCAAATCCATCAGGTGAAAAGTTTCTCCCACCCGGAATAATGATTTACCGCCATTGGGGGCCCGGTCCTCATATTGGAGTATGACCGGCTCGCCTAAATCCGGTTTGGTTTCCAGAAAAACTAAAGCGGACATAAGTTTGGTCAAGCTGGCGATGGAGCGTTTTTCAGTCAGATTCTTGGAATACATTATCAGACGGCTTTCGGTATCCATCACCAGGGCCGCCCTGGCCCTTAAACTCAAAGTTGGTGTTTGGGGGCTCTTTTTTCCCTTTTTAGCCGGGGCAGAATGGGCTTGGTCGGCTGAAATGAAAATCAGCACCAGAAATGCCAGAATTCCCAGGTATATTCTAGGGGTTGTCATATTTTTGATATGTCGCTCATAAATAAAATCGGCTATTTAGGGGTTTCAATGAGCTTTTAGCTTGAGTTTATGCCATCTTCGCTTTTCGGGTTTTGGGCCTCTGAAACTTCACTTTTCCGCAATTTCGGCAAATCCACTTCCTCTGTTTGTGGAAAGATCGTTTTTCTTCCTGCATCTTGTGGTGACAGCGGGGACAGAACATATAGTTTTCAACCCTTCCGGTCCTTTTCGGATTTGAGGTTAACGATTAGTGGAAAACTCGGATTATTCAGGTCGTAAATTTTATCGGGAATACAGAACCTGAAGTTTTTGGATAAACATGAAAAGATTACCAGATTACTCGAAAGAGAATACTTTGAAATAATTATCTTCCCCTGCCCCTCTTTTTAGTTTTAGCCTGTTTGACTCCTTTTTTGGCTTGAGAGACTTTCTTCATTTTTCGTTTATCTTCCCGTTTGACAATTTTTTTAATCTCGGAAGCCAGAAAATCCAAATTGACCTTTTTCTCCTGATAATTCAAAAGAGCAATCCGGAAGGCCTCATCCACGTTGTCCACAAAGATAAAATTCATCTGTTTGCGCAAGGACTGGGGCAGTTCCTCCAAATCTTTGCGGTTCTCTTTGGGTAAAATCACATTTTTAATCCCCACCCGGTTGGCGGCTGAGACTTTTTCTCTGATGCCGCTGACCGGCAGAACCCGGCCTCTGAGAGAAATCTCTCCGCTGACAGCCAGATCATTTCGGACCGGTTTATCGCTTAGAACCGAGGCAATCGCCAGAGCAATCGCCAGTCCGGCCGAAGGACCATCCTTGGGAACCGCACCGGAAGGAAGGTGGATATGGATGTCGTGCTGTAAAAAATCCTGATATTTGATTCCCAGAAGGTCGGCCCGGGAGCGGACATAGCTCAAAGCCGCCACCACCGATTCCTTTATTATTTCCCCCAGTGATCCGGTGGAAGTAATTTGACCGGCACCGGGCATTTTGAGGGCTTCGATTAGCATAATGTCACCTCCCGCCATGGTCCAGGCCAGACCCATCACCACTCCCACTTCCGGCTTGGTTTCGGCCGTATCCGGAATATAGATAGGCGTGCCCAGGAATTGTTCCAGATTATTTTCGGTTATTTCCCAGGAGGTTTTTCCGCCGGTGGCTTTCATACGGGCGATTTTATGAGAAATCCGCTCGATTTCACCCTGCAGTTTTCTGACTCCGGCTTCCAGGGTATAATTGCGGATGATTTTGAGCAGGGCTTTGTCCGTGATTTTGATTTCTTCCGTGGATAAGCCGACTTTCTGAAACTGTTTGGGAATCAGACTCATCTTGACTATCTCTAATTTTTCATCTTCCACCAAACTGGGGAACTCCACAAACTCCAATAAATCCGCCAGATTTTCCGGGATGTTTTCTTCTATCAGGGCGGTGGTGATAAAAAATACTTTGGATAAATCGAAAGGGATTCCCAAATATCGGTCCAGAAATTTGAAGTTCAAATTCTGGTCTAAAAACTCAATTAAAGCCGAGGTGGGTCCGCCTAATACCGATTCTTGTTTAAGTTGGTCCATATCTTCTATCATTATAACAGGATTGGGAGCTTCCACATCTCTTAGAGTTTTGATTATTTTGCCGGGCTCGGCTCCCGGAATCAAATACTTCTGCCCCACCAGCTCCGTAGCATCTTTGACTCCGGCGATGGAGAAATTTACAAATTTCCTGCTCAAGGCTTTGGCCAGAGCCGCTCCCATAGCGGTTTTCCCCACACCCCGCGGTCCCAGAAAACATAAAGGGGGACGAAGTTTATCTTGCTGTATGACATGCACCGACAGATAATCCAGAATCTCTTCTTTGGTTTTTTCCAGGCCGTAAAATTCTTCTTCCAGAGTGGTTTCGATGGTTTTTAAGTCCGGGGCCGGAGCCGGATAAGAAAACCAGGGTAAGGATAAAATCCAGTCCAGATGGTTGACTATCATGCTGAATTCCACTGAGGCCGGAGTCAAAAGTTTCAAGCGCTCGGTTTCTAAATAAGCCTGGGTCCTTATCTCATTGGGTAAATTGGAGGTGGCTATTTTTTCTTTTAATGTCTCGATCTCTCTTTCTTGAATCTCCTCTTCTCCCAGCTCCTTTTTAATTTCTCTTAGCTGTTGGCGCAGGAGGGTTTCTCTCTGGCTTTCGTCCAAAGAGATTTTGGCTTTGACCGCCATCTCTTTGGTCAGGCTGGCTTTTTCAATTTCCTGCTCTATGAGGGAAATCAGTTTTTTTAACCTTTCTTTTATATCCAGAGTCTCCAAAATCATTTGCCTGGAGCT
>JBIOYE010000002.1:0-15963 GCA_044870015.1 Candidatus Zixiibacteriota bacterium | reverse complement strand
GTGCAGGATTCTTACTCCATCCGCTGTATACCGCAGGTTCATGGAGCCAGTTGGGAGGCCCTTGAATATGTGAGAAAAGTTTTGGAAACCGAACTTAATTCGGTCAACGACAATCCCATACTCTTTGCTTATGAAAGAAAAAATCCGCCCATAGATGGTAAAATTGATAAAGAAGATTATTCCGGCGGAAATTTTCACGGACAACCCCTGTCAATAGCCATGGACTTATTAGGAATGGCTCTGGCACAGTTGGGAAATATTTCGGAACGCAGAATTCAAAAGCTTCTGGATGAAAATCACAGCCAGGGACTGCCTTCCAATTTAGTGGAAAAACCAGGTCTAAATTCCGGTCTGATGATTGCCCAGTATACAGCCGCAGCTTTGGTTTCGGAAAATAAAATTTTGGCTCACCCGGCATGTGTGGATTCGATTCCCACCAGCGCCAATGTGGAAGATTTCGTCAGTATGGGGACCATCGCAGCCCGGAAAGCCCGACAGATTCTGGAAAACGTCCAGAATATTGCGGCTATCGAACTTTTATGTGCCACACAGGCCTTGGATTTCAGGATGGGGAATCTGAAAATTCAAACCTCGAATGTTCCCAATTCAAAAATTAAAGGAAAACCGGGCCGGGGAAGTTTATCTGCCTACACTCTGCTGCGTAAGTATGTTAAACCGTTAAAAGCAGATAGAGAGTTAGACCAGGATATAAATAATATAAGAGAGTTGATTAAATCCGAAAAGTTGACTGAAGAAGTGGAAAAAACAATCGGTAAACTTTACGGCTACAAAAATAAATAGATATACTATCATGGAAAAGAAGAAAGAAAAAATCATAAAACCTACTTTGCCCAAAGGGACCAGAGATTTTCTCCCGGAGCAAATGTTGAAAAGGGAGAAGGTTCTGAATTTGATAAAATCAGTGTTTGAAAAATATGGCTATGACCCTTTGGAGACCCCGGCTTTTGAAAATCTGGAAGTTCTCTCCGGGAAATACGGGGAAGAAGGGGAGAGGCTGATTTTCAAGATTCTGAAAAGGGGAGAGGAGTTAAAAGAGGCCCAAAAGCAAAAGGGTGCTTCTGAAGAATCAGGTCAAGCACTTTCCGATTTAGCTCTAAGGTATGATTTAACAGTCCCCTTATGCCGGGTGATTGCCATGTACCCCAATGAAATCAAGTTCCCCTTCAAAAGATACCAGATTCAGCCGGTCTGGAGGGCGGATAGACCTCAAAAGGGGAGATACCGGGAATTTTATCAGTGCGATGTGGATATTGTGGGAAGTTCTTCCATGCTGGCTGATTATGAGATTCTGCAAATCACCAATGAAATTTTGACCCGGTTGGGTTTTGATAAATTTCTCATCAAAATAAATAACAGAAAAATTTTATCCGGAATCGTTGAATATTGTGGGATTGAGCCAGAAAGAGGAAATGAGATTTCGATAATCTTAGATAAATTGGAAAGAGTCGGAAAAGAGGGGGTGAAAAAAGAATTACAGGATAAGAAAATTTCCGCTAAAGTGATTGATAAGCTTTTACCTGTTTTGGCGATTCAAGGGGAATATAAACAGATTTTAGACCAACTAAAAAGCTATTTAAAACAATCCAATATTGGCAAGGAGGGGATAAAAGAAACTGAAGAACTATTGAATTATTTAGAAAAATCCGAGATACCAAAGGAAAATTATAAATTAGATTTGTTTTTAGCCCGGGGTCTGGGATATTACACCGGTCCGATTTTCGAATCGGTGGTAGAAAAACCACCCATCGGCTCTTTAACCGGCGGCGGAAGATATGACAAGCTTATAGGAAGCTTTTTAGGGCGGGATATTCCCGCCACCGGAACCACCATCGGTATAGAAAGAATTATTGACGCTATGACAGAATTGTCACTTTTACCGGAAGTAAAAACCAAGACTGAAGTTTTGGTCACAATTTTTAATCCGGAAACTAAACTTAATTCATTGCAAGTGGCTGAAAAGTTGAGGAGCAATGGTTTCAAAACAGAGATTTATTTCGGTGAAAAAAACGGCTTAAGAGACCAAATCGGCTATGCTAACTCCAAAGGAATACTTCTGGTCGTAATCATAGGGCCGGAAGAAATAAAGCAGAATAAAATTGTAATCAAGAATTTAAAGTCAGGCACACAGGAGTCAATTGCAGCAGAAGAGTTGGCGGAGAAAGTCATAAAAAACCTGACTTAATCTAGTTCCACAGTTTTCTTTTCATCCTTCAAAACCCGATATAGGCTGGGAGCCTTATCTTTTCTGACACTTCCTCGGGGGATTTCCACAACTTCCACTTCCAAGGTTTTGTGAATAAGCTCGATTTTTATTTTATACCCCGGCTTAATCTCTTTGCTGGCTTTGGCTAAAAACCCGTCCACAAAAACTGTATCATTATCACAAGCCAGCTTGGCCTGGGTTCTTCTTTTAATAAGACGGCTGTGGGATAAAAATTGATCTAGACGCAAACTTCCTTAAACCTTAACCTCTACGTAGGTAGTTTTCCGCAGTTCCCTGAGCCACTCCTGAATTTCCAGATTGGTTTTATAGCGCCGGGCCATTTCTTTGATAGTATCCCAGTCGGTTTCCAGAGAAATTTTTCGGGACTCTTTTTTCTCCACCAGTTTAAATAGGTGCAGGCCGAAACGGCTTTCCACCGGGGGAGAATATTCTCCGACCTTCATATCCTGCAGGGCTATCTGAAATACCTGCTCCAATTGAGCTACCGGAAACCAGCCCAAATCCCCGTTTTGAACGCGGGATTCTTCATCATCGGAAAATTTATTGGCCAGCTCCCCGAAATCGGCCCCATTTTTGATGGCTTGATACAGGCTGTCTGCTTTTTGTCTGACTTTCTCTACATCCCTTTCAGAAGGCTTGGCGATAAGCAGGATATGCCGGGCCCGTATCTGGTCCCCTTTTTTCTCCTCCAGTTTAATCAGATGAAATCCGAATTGGCTCTGCACCACTCCGCTTATTTCACCCACTTTTAAGCTAAAAGCTGCTTTCTCAAATTCCGGGTCCAGCTCCCCTTTTTGGAAAAATCCCAAATCCCCTCCGGTTTTGGCGGTAGGGTCTTCCGAATATTTAGCTGCCAGGGTGGCAAAGTCAGCCCCGGAAGTGGCCTCTTTGCGGATATTTTCCAGCTTGACTTTCAATGAATCCATAGTGCCGGAAGAGAGCTCAATTGTCAAAAGAATATGAGCCAGATGAACCGACTGGGCCTGCTCCGGAATGCTGTCTTTGTATATTTCATAAAAATCTTTGACCGCTTTGGCAGAGACATTCACTTTGGCCACTCTCTTTTGCACCAGCCGGTCTTTTAAGAGCTGATTTTTGACTTCCTGTCTGTATCTTCGCTTTAAATCCTTCAGGGTCAAATTCTCCTTTTCCAGCTGTTTAATAAATTCCTCTTCGGAAGCGAACTGACCTTTGAGACGCTCCAGATGTTGTTCTAATGCATTTTCAATTTCAGCCGGGCTGACTCTTATGGTGGTATCTTTCTCGGCTTGGACCAAAATCAGGCGGTCATTGATCATCTGTTCTAATATATCTTGTTTTAAACGCTTAAAATCTTCCTGTGTAGGATTGGTAACTCCGCTCTGGGTCAAATAGATCTGGACCTGAGTTTCCAGTTCCGATTCCAGAATAATCTGATTGCCGACAACTGCGGCTATGCGGTCAACCACCTCTTGAGCCGAAGCAAGCTGGCCGAGGAGTAGGAAACAGCTGCAGAGTGCTCCAATAATTAAATTCTTGTATGGCATTGAGGTTTTCAGACCCAACAAATTACTTGACCTGCTCGATTACTCCACCGGGACCTACCCTGACTTTTAAAGGAAAAGACCCGGAGATGGTTTTCTTTCCGGGAGTTTGGTCCAATTTGGCAAATTCCTGTTCCAGCTTTTGGGACAAAAGCTCAGTGTTGACTACCACTTTGGTCAGCGCTTTGCGGGAAGCTACCCAATCATTATATGTACGTTGTTTTTTTTCGGTCAAGGCCTTAGTTTCGACCTCTTTCTGGGACTCTTCGAAGGTTTTTTGAGCAGGCTCTTTACGCCCTAAAAACTTGATGACTGAAAAACTCCCTCCCTGCAAAACCGGTCCGGCCAATTCCCCCACCTTCAGATTCTGGCAGGCATTAAATAAACCCGGGTATTGATTTTGAGAAAAATAACCCAAATCTCCCCCCTTTTCCTTAAAATTAGCTCGCAGACTTTTTTGGCGGGCCAGCTTGGCAAAACTGGCACCGGCTTTCAGTTGTTTCAAAACTGCCTTGGCATCCTCCTCGGATTTAAGCATTATTTCCTGGACTCTGACTTGCACCGGAAGCATAAACTGATTTTTATGGTTTTCATAATAAACTTTGATTTCTTCTTCATTGACATTAATGGGTGCCATGAGCACATCATTTCTGAGCTTATCCGCCATCATTTTTTCTCTTAATTTTCTTAATGTATCTGTATAACTTTTCTTCTTATCCAACCTCAATCTCAAGGCCTCTTTTTCCAGAAGCTCTGACATCAAAGTCTGAAAAGTGAATTGCTGGAGCCCGTCGGCATCGTTCAAAGCCGGTTTGCGGCCCGCCTGTACCAGGGTGTAGCGTTCTAAAAAATTCCCCACGCTCAACTGACCCCCTTTATAAGTAGCAAAGACCAAATTCTTCTCATCGATGCCGAAGTAATTGCTGTCCAAATAAGCACCGGAAGGTCTTTTGACTTGAGCGGTGTCCTGAGACATCATCTGGGCATCCCTCGATTGCAACAATTCCAGAGCGGATGAATTTATTTTCAAATTAGCTTTCTTTTTCAAGTTATCCAGGAAACTCTCCACCAACTGTCGTCTTCTGATAGAATCCAATCTTTTGCCCACGGTTTCTTTGATCTGCTCAAAAGCCGGAGGATTTTCTACTGGTTTTCTTTCCTCCAATTTGATAATATGCCAGCCGAATTGAGTTTTAACCGGTCGGGAAATTTGTCCAGATCTTAATTTCCAAGCCGCTTCCTGAAAGGGATCCACCATCATCCCCCAGGTAATCCAGGACAAATCCCCCCCATTTTCCAGGGCCGAGGGGTCGATCGACTTTTCCCTGGCTAGGGTGTCGAAGGCAGCTCCCTTTTTCAAAAGGGAATAAATCTCGTCCGCTTCTTTTTCTTCCCTGACCAGAATATGCTTCACATGCCTTTGTTCCTTACTTTTGTTATAATAAGCTTTTAGCTCGGACGTAGAGGGTTTGGCCTTTTCGATAACCTTTATTTTGTAGAGCTCGTCTAATAAAAAACGGGTTTTTTGTCCGTCCACCAAAAGCACTATCTCCTGGTCTTTATCCAGTCCCATGCGGTAACCTTCCTGGACTAAAATTCTTTCATCGATGGCCAGATTGACCAGTTCGATAGCTTTGGCAACCCGGTCGGTATCACTGTCCAGATACCCCAGATTTTGTCTGACATGCTGGAGGTACTCGTCATAGCTTATTTTATCATCCCCCACGGTAGCAATTATCTCAAGTTTTTTATCTTCCTGGCAATTGCCGGCCAAGGCCAAAATTAGGCCTAAAAAAATAATCTTCACTTTAATGGACATTTTCTTCCTCCTCAAAAATTGGCTTGATTTGACAGGTAAATATACGACATCTCAGATTTTTAGCAAGATGTTTTTGGCTTCTTGGAGCCTGGTTTTATCTTCTTTTACGTCTATTTTAACGGAAACTTTGAATTTTTTTTCGGGGTAAAATTCAATGGGCAGACTTATGGCCTGTGCAATCCCTTCTAAGTCTGAACGTTTAACGCTTTTGCTTTGTGCAAATTCGAAAGTCAGATACTTGTCTTTTACTGAAATTTTCTCGATCATCCTTTCTTTAGCCAAGATTTTCAACTCGGTCACCGACAAAATGTCTTCTGCTTCTGGCGGAAGCGGTCCGAAGCGGTCTTCCAACTCGCTTTTTAACTCCTGCAATTTCCCCAAAGTGTCCAGATTAGCCAGCTTGCTGTAAATCTCAATCCGGGTCTGTTCATCCGTTATATACTCATGGGGTATATAAATATCCAGGTCCGATTCAATCTTTACTTCCAGAGGCGGCATGATTTTTTCACCTTTCAATTCCTTAATGGTTTCTTCCAGAAGCTTAAAATACATGTCCGCTCCGACTTTCTCCAAAAATCCGTGCTGTCGTGAACCCAAAAGATTACCGGCACCCCTGATTTCCAGATCTTTTAAAGCCAGATGAAAATTTGACCCTAACTGGGTAAACTGCTGGATGGCCTTTAATCTCTTGCGGGCGGTCTCGTTTAGTCCTGAAAACTGGGGGACTATCAGATAGGCATAGGCCTTATGATAAGACCTTCCCACCCGACCTCTTAATTGATATAAATCCGCTAAACCGAACTGCTCGGCCCGATTTATGATAATCGTATTAACCGAAGGTATATCCAACCCGGATTCAATGATAGCAGTGGACAAAAGACAGTTATATTTTTGATGATAAAAGTCGGTCATTATCCGCTCCAGCTCTTTTTCCGGCATCTGGCCGTGCGCCACGGCGATTTTTAGTTCAGGTATTAAATCCTTTAACATTTGATGAATCGTCTGGATGGACTGAATCCGGTTGTGCACAAAATAAATCTGTCCGCCTCTCAAAAGTTCCCGGGCTATGGCTTCCTTAATTTTATTCTCATCGAAATAGATTATTTCGGTTTGGATCGGCTGACGGTTTTTGGGAGGAGTATTAATCAAGCTCAAATCCCTGGCTCCGATTAAAGATAACTGCATGGTGCGGGGAATGGGAGTGGCTGTCAGAGTTAAAACATCCACCTGATGCCGGAGCTGTTTTAGCTTTTCTTTGGCCGCCACCCCGAAACGGTGCTCTTCATCGATTATCACCAATCCCAAATCCTTGAATATAACATCCTTCTGCAACATCCGGTGTGTACCTATGACTATATCCACTTTACCGGCTTTCAAATCTTCCAGAATTGCCTTTTGCTCTTTTTTGGTTTTAAAGCGGGAGAGCATCTCCACTCTGAACGGAAAGTCCCGTAATCTTTCGGAGAAACTGTTTTGATGCTGGAATGCTAAAACTGTGGTGGGCACCAAAATCCCCACTTGTTTATGGTCCAGGACTGCCTTGAAGGCGGCCCGAATAGCTACTTCGGTTTTTCCATAACCGACGTCACCGCAGACCAACCGGTCCATAGGATTTGGTTTTTCCAAATCAGCTTTGACATCTGCGATGGCTTTGAGCTGGTCTTCGGTCTCCTGATATATGAATGAATCTTCCAGCTGTTTTTGCCAGACTGTATCCGCTGAATAGGCAAAGCCGGGTTTGGCTTTTCTTTCCGCATAAAGCTCAAGCAAATCCCGGGCGATTTCCTGGATTTGCTTTTTGGTTTGGGCTTTGATTTTTTCCCAAACCGTCCCCCCCAATTTGGTCAGGGATGGCATCCCGTCCTTTCCTACATATTTTTGGACTCGGTTAAACTCATCCAAAGGGACAAAAAGTTTGTCATCATTCAGATAAAAAAGCAGAAGGAACTCTTTTTTCCGTCCGTCAATGGTCAGGGTCTCCAGCCCGAAATATTTTCCTATGCCGAAATCGACATGAACCACAAAATCACCGGAAGTTAAATTTTTATAGCTGGAAAGAGCGATTCCCTCTTTAAATTTAGGTGGTTTATATCGATGGAGATAGCGGGTAAAAATTTGGTGGTCTGTTAATACTGCTAAATTAATTTCTGGAAAGATAAATCCGGATTCTAGAATCCCAATGTCAAAATAGGTCTGTGAGACCTCTTTCCCTAAAAGCTCTTCCAATCTCTGTTTCTGTCCTACATTATCGCAAACTATGCTGGTGCTGAAACCTTTATTCTGAAACTCCGCCAAACTACTTTTTAGAAGTTCTAGGTTAGAATTGAAATTAACAGTTTCCTGTTGTTGGAAATTAAAATCAGAAGACGTAGCCAACGTTTGATACTCAATTCTTTTAAAGCTTAAAAGCTTTTCTTTCAGGGTATCCGCTTCCTTCTGGAAATTTTTTTCCGGTTTTATATCCAACTCAGAAATTTTGGTCTGGTAGGCCTGCTCAATCTGCTGGCTGTATTTTCCCAATTGGTCAAAAATTAATTCCGGGTCATCTAAAAAAATTATAGTTCCTTGAGGCAGATGATTTAACAGAGATACTTGCTCTTTTTTAAAGAAAAGCGCTGACCATTCCAAACCAGCATCTTCTTTCAGAACCTGTGTCAAAATATCTGTGTCCTGTTCATCTTTATCAGAATTTTCCAGGATGACTTCTCTTTGGGGTAAAATTAAGACCGAGGCGGTCTTCTCCAAAGACCTCTGGGACAGGACCGAAAATTTGCGGATGGATTCTATCTGATTGCCAAAAAATTCTAATCTGATAGGGTATTCAGAGGTGTTAAGAAAAATGTCCACAATACCACCCCGGACTGAAAAATTTCCCAATTCTTCCACAACCGGAAATCGCTTAAATCCCAACTGGACTAATTTTTCAGTCAGGAAGATTAAATCAATTTCATCTCCCACTTTTAAATTCAAGAAATTTTCCTTTAGTGTTTCAGGCGGAAGAGTCTTTTCCAATAAGGAATTGACACTGGTGACAATAATTAAGCTCTTATCTTTCTGCCAAGCATATAAAGTCTGAACCCTTTGAGTGACTACTTCAGATTCGGGCGAGATATTTTCCCAGGGGAGAATCTCCCAGGCCGGGAAGTATTTTACTTTTTGGTCACCCAAGAAAGAAACTAAATCCTGATAAAGATTTTCAGCTTCGGTTGTAGTAGAGGTTAAAACCAGGATAGGTTGTCCGCTTCTCTGAAAAACTGAAGCTAAGACCAAACTTTTGCCGGAGCCGGCTAAACCGGAGATTATAAGTTTCTGTTGCTGTGGTAAATTTTCAATTAAACCTCTGATTAAGCCGGAGTTTTCAGCTAATTCTAAAATTGATGTTAAGGGCATTTTGCTAAAATTTGCTGCCATAAATACCTTAACCCCACCTCTGCTCAGAGCTGGGGGGGTCTTGAATTTGATACGTAATCTATCGGCTCGGTTAACTTACCCTAAACGGGATTAATTCTTGAGCAACTTTTTTTGCCTGGCTACCTGATAGGAAATTAGCTTGTAAATCAACCGGGCAGCTAAAAAATCAGGAGCAACGTTGCCTGAAAGAGGGGAAAGCTCCACCACATCAGAACCGACTAAATTTTTCTTCTGGATAACTTTTTTCAGAAGCTCCAGAGTCTCATACCATAAAAGCCCACCCGGTTCCGGCGTTCCCACAGACGGCATAATAGAAGGGTCGAAGTAATCCAAATCGAAAGTCAAAAAGACATTTTTGGACAGCGAGTTAACGATCTCGTCATAATAAGTTTTGTAATTTTGCAGGTCCCTGGCATAAAAAAGACGAATTTCCTTCTGTTTGACGAATTTAAATTCAGCTTCGCTCAAATTTCTGATTCCCACTCCCACCACCGGACAGATTTCCCAGACCCTTTTCATAGCACAGGCGTGGCTGAATTTGTTATCCTGATAACTTTCTCTCAAGTCCGCGTGGGCATCCAGCTGTAAAACTGTCAAATCCTTATATTTTTCCTGATAGGCCTTAACCAGCCCATAGGTGATGGAATGCTCTCCACCCAGCATAATCACAAATTTATTCTGGGAAACCAATTTTTTAGCTGTCTGATAAATTCGCAGGTTCATTTTTTGCGGACCCAAAGCAGTTACTTCCATCTCCTGTAAAGTAGCTATTCCGGCAAAGTGGGCTTCAAATTTTAATTCCTCATCAAAAAGCTCCACTTCTCGTGAAGCGGAGATTATGGCCTGGGGACCGTTTTTGGTGCCGGTTTTAAAAGTAGTGGTCTGTTCGTAGGGAACCGGCAAAATTACAAATTTGGATTTTTTAAAGTCAGTATAAGGGGGAGGAAGACCTAAAAAAGAAAAAGCAGAGTTAGAGGTCATATGGTTCGACTGCGCTCACCATAAAAAGGTAAATCAGATTACCACTTGACATTAAAACCGTTCTCAAAAACAAAGCTGGGTCTTTTTCGTTTGCTTATATTTTTCCCCATACTTTTAGCCAGAGCGGTCACTAAAATCGGCAAAACAATTGTCGCATCACAATAAACCGCGCACATGCGGGCGTCGTGGCGAATCTTCCCCCAGCTTTGAGATTCCTGGAAAGTACAGCCGGACAACCCTCCCCAGTGGGGAGCATCAGTGGTAACCTGGATACAATATTTATAACCCCAGGCCTCATAACCCAGATGAATGTTGGCAGTCACTTCGGCCTGCTGGATGAAGTTTTTGGGTGTGCCTCCTCCAATAGATATAATGGCCGTATTAGGTGAGTTAGCCACAATCAAGGCGGTTTCCTGCACATCCCGAATCACATCGAATGTAAAACCCTTTTTATGGCGGTGGTTATGAGTAGCCAAGGCAATCCCTACTGAAGAATCCGCCACTGCCGGACAGTAAATCGGAATCCCGGCCCGGTAAGCCGAAGTCACAATCCCTTTTTGCTTTTTCATCTTCCAGATTTTTTCGCCCAGAAGGTTAAAAAACTCTCTGGTAGTGTATGGTCTGGATAAATCCAGACTCTGGGCGAACTCCACAATGGTAGAATCCAGATCCCTGAATTCCATTTCTTTGGCATAGGTGTCATAGACCCGGTCAATCAGCTGTTTTTGCAGTTCCACATCGTTGACATGGGGAGAGCCGATGAAATGAAAGCGGCCCAGGGATTCATGCATATCGTGAAAAAGATTGGCTCCGGTGGAGACCACACAATCCACGTAGCGGTTTTCAATCAGGTAGCTGACAATGTTCCGCATTCCACCGGCCGACATAGCCCCGGCAATCCCCAGAAAGATAGCCACTTCATCATTGAGCATATCTTTCCAGACCGAAAGGGCTTTCCCCAGATTTCTCCCCTGAAAGGAAATATTCTCCATCTTGCCCAAAAGCTCATCTAGATCCAGGGTAGGGTCAATTTCCAAGGGCTGAGTGGGCCGGGAGAGAAAATTTCTCTCTTTTAGCTTGGTTTTGTGATTATTTTTCATAGTTTCACTCGTTGACAAAGATGCAGGCGGTTATGACTGAGGTCCATAAACCGTTTTTATCTCCCTCAGCCGATTGGGTGACGTTCATAGTCCGGTAAATCTTACCGGAAATTTTCCACAGCTCTTTTTTTTCATCATAACTTTTTTCCACGTCGAATTCAATTCCCAAAGTGGTGGCCAGCATCCCGGCCGCCAGATCCTCGGCATATTCACCGGCTTTTTTCTCGGTCTGCCCGTAGGCATGATGTTCCGACAGATACCCGTACATTCGGCGATCCTGGGGAATGGCCAGTCCGATAGAAGAAGAAATCAGACGATTGGGTTCGTTGGTAGAATTCCGGCTCATGACGCAGAAGACAATTTGTCCGTCATATAGCATCTGCAACCCGGTGTTTCTGGAAATCAGCTTGCACTTGGGGGGAAATATGGAAGAGACCGGGACCAGGTTAAATCTGGCGATGCCAGCTGACCTCAAAGCCAACTCAAAAGAGGAGAGATACTCCTTATGCCGGCCCACTCCTTTGGTCAAAAAACTCTTTTTAGGGACGACTAACATTTATCCTCCTTATGCACCACCTCCTGCTGGTAAATTTCACCCTGTGCTTTTGGCATCCTCTCGTTTTAGTCTACCTGCGGTGGAACCAGGGCAATTTCCGTCACTTTTCCCAATTCCTCCAGAGATTGGTCAAAATCGGCTTTGTGTCCCACCACATAAATGGTCAAAGATTCCGGATGCAGATATTCTTTAGCCACTCTTAAAATATCCTTGGCGGAAACTTTTCTGATATTGTCCAGATAATTTTTGTAATAATCGGCCGGACGTTTATCATATTCCAGACCCATCAAAAGCCCCACAATCTGTTCGGTGGTGGTGAATCTGAACACGAAGTTGTTGATGTAGGCATCCTTAGCTGTATTTAATTCCTCCTCGGTCACCGGGTTCTCCCGGATCTTTTTGATTTCATCCAGCATATAGCCCAAAGCCCGGCAGGTGGATTTGGTTTTGGTCTGACAGCTGGCAAAAAAGACTCCCACATCCTGGGTGTTGAAAGGAAAGGAAGAGCCGACGCTGTAAGCCAGACCTTCATCGGAGCGAACCCGGGAGGTCAACCTGGAGGCAAAACTTCCACCTCCCAGAATAAAGTTCATCAAAGACAGAGCGTATTGGTCCGGGTTGTTCAAATCAGTCCCCAGATGCCCCAGCATGATGTTGGTCTGATTGATCTCTTTTTCGATAAAATAAATTCCGGGTTTGAATTTCTTTTCCACCTTGGGTTTGGATGGAAATCCCACCTCTTTTTTTTCCCAGTCCCCGAAGGTTTGCTCCAGTTTCTTTATCATTTCAGCTTGGTTAAAATCTCCGCTCACACCCAGCATTATTTGGTGGGGTTGAAAATATTTCTGGTGAAAGCCTGCCAGCTCTTTTTGGGTGATCCTTTTTATATTATCCCATTCCAGACTGCGGCCGTAGGGATGGTCCCCGTAAATGGTTTTGTAAAACTCCCGGTTGATGATAGACCCGGGGGTGTCGTTTCTTCTTCTAATCTGCTCTTTGAGCTGATCTTTGGCCAGTTCCAGTTTGTCTTTGTTGAAAGTCGGATTTCTCAAGAGATCAGCCAAAAGTTTCAATCCCTCGTCTATATCCTTGGATAGAATTGACAAGCTGGCTCGTCCGGATTCGGTTCCAATCGAGGTTTCAACAGAGCCGGCCATATATTCCAGTTTTTGATTAATCTCATCCGGTTTCAAAGATTTGGTACCGCCGGTTCTCAAAACCGTGCCGGTCAGTTGGGCCAAACCGGCTTTCTGGGCCGGTTCATAAACCGCGCCGGTATTAACCAGAACCTGCACATTGAATAAAGGTAGGGTGTGGTCTTCTTTCAGATAAACTATGATTCCGTTTTTCAGCTCCACTCTTTTGACTTCTTTTCCCACCTGGGGAACCTGCCAGACTAAATCCTGATATTTAAAAGTGGAAATCTTTTTAGCGGCGTTAGATTTTTTTGGGGTCTCGGCCGCCCAGAGTAAAACCGTCATAATCAAAACCACCGTTAAACTTATCAATACCGCTAACTTCTTATTTATTTTCATCATTTAAACTCCTCCTCAAACTTTCAAATTTTTTTAATGGGTCTGCTTCTTTTGCGGAACAAAAGAAGTGGGTTTGCTTTCGGTTTTGGTTTTGACCAGGGTAGCCACGGTGCGGTTGGCTTTATTGAAATATTTCTGGGTCACCCGCATTATATCCTCCGGGGTCACTTTTTTACGCTCTTCTTTCAGGGTCAGCATAAATTTCCAGCTGCCGGTGACCGCATCAGAGTTGGTCAGCTGAAAAGCCAAACCGGTGTTGGAATTCAGAGAACGGATGAAATCCGCTTCCAGCTGGTTATGGGTCTTTTCCAGCTCCCAAGTTTCCACCGGCTCGGTTTTCAATTTTTCAATTTCTTGATAGATGGCTTCTTCCAGCTCCAGGCTAGTGTGAGGAGCCAAAGGCGTTCCTTGGATATAGAATAAATCCGGATAGCGGGACTGATTACCGGAGGCAAAGACCGATAAGGCTATCTTTTTATCTTCCACTAAATTTTTATAAAATCTGGAAGTACGGCCGCGGGATAAAATAGAAGCGATTACATCTAAAACATAGCTATCCGGGTGGCCGGCTTGGGGCATATGGTATCCAATTAACATCTGGGGATTGGCGTCAAATTCCACCTCTATTCTTCTTTCCCCTTGTTGCTCCGGCTCAGAAGTAAAAACCGCTTGGGGAGTTGGCTGGGGGGGAATATCGCTAAAATATTTTTCGACCAATTTAATTACTTCCGGGGGCTTAATATCTCCTACTATGGCTATGACACAATTATTGGGTGAATAATGACTCTTATAATATTGGGCTACCTGCTCTCTTTTGACAGTAGAGATATCCGAGGCCCAGCCCACTACGGGCCAGCCGTAAGGATGAGCAGTAAAAGCGGTGGCCGCGAACTGTTCATAAAGTTTACCCAGAGGTTGAGTGTCGGTCCTTAACCTTCTCTCTTCAAACACCACATCTCTTTCGGAATAGAATTCTCTTAGAACCGGCTCCCGCATCCGGTCCGATTCAATATAAGCCCACAGCTCCAGGCGGTTGGCAGGTATACTGAGAAAGTACTGGGTGCCGTCTTCAAAGGTAGAAGCATTTAGGCCGGCTCCCCCGTTTTTCAAGTAAGTTTCCCACAATTCATCCTTGATAATATATTCTTTTTGTTTCTGTTGCAGTTCTCTTAATTTTTCCCTAAGCTGTTTCAATTTGGCTTCATCCCCGCCGGCTAATGGATTTTGCAGTTTCTTTTCTTCTGCCTCCATGGCTGCGGCGGTCTGGTCGATTTCTTTCATTAGGGGAACTTCCGCTTCATAATTCCAGGTCCCGATATTTTTAGTCCCCTTGAAAAGCATATGCTCCAACAGATGGGAAGTGCCGGTAATTCCGGGATGCTCATCCACGCTACCGACTTTGAATCTGATAACACAGGAGACCACCGGAGCGGTATGTTTTTCCACCATCAAAATGCGTAAACCGTTTTTTAAAGTGTGTTCCTGGACATCTAATTTAAATTCGCCGGCCCAGAGAAGAGAGGAAAATATAAAGAGAAGACTAAATGCTATATAAATTTTGCTACTCTTTTTCACCGCAACCTCCTTGAGGTTAAAATTTTGGTGGTTGATTATAATAATTTTTGGTGAACTTGTCAATGAATTTTAAAAAAATTTTAACAAAAATTTAAGGCTTGACTTTTGCTTTTGAAAAACTATTTTTCTGAAAACCGACTATGATTTCAGTCCAGGATAAAGTGGTAATCATCACCGGCGCCAGCCGGGGAATCGGCAAAGCCGCGGCTCTGCTTTTTGGTGAAAAGGGGGCTAAAGTCGTGATAGCCGCCCGAAGCCGGGGTGATCTGGAAAAGACCGCAGATGAAATCAAGAAGAAAAATAAGAATGCCGAAGTTTTGATAGTCCCGGCTGATGTTACCAAAGAGGTTGATATAAAAAATCTGGTAAAAACCACACTCAATAAATTCACCCGCATCGATATTCTGGTCAACAACGCCGGAATCGGGATAAATAAGCCGGTGGCTGAATTTAGCACCCCGGATTGGGATCTGACTCTGAATACCAATTTAAAGGGACCCTTTTTAATTTCGAGGGAAGTTCTGCCGATAATGATAAAGCAGAGAGGCGGCCAGATTATCAATATCTCCTCCGGAGCCGGGAAAAACCCCATTAAAAATTATGCGGCTTACTGCGCTTCCAAATTCGGCTTAATCGGCTTTTCAGAGTCATTGGCTTTGGAGGTGAGAAATTTTAATATAAAAGTGTCGGTGTTGCTGCCGGGAACGACAGCCACTCATTTCGGGAATAAAGAGCGAGAATATGTGGGACTTAGACCGAAAAATGCCTTATTGCCCAAGGAGGTGGCCGAAGCAATTTTAACCTTGGCAACTCAGGAGCCGCAGGCCTGGACTTCGGAGATGAATTTAAGACCTTTGATTATAGAACCATAAAAGGGGAGGTGCAATATGTTTAAAAAAATAGCCGGGCTTTTGGCTTTAGTTTTATTAGCCACAAGCTTGAGTTGGGCTCAAGAGGATACTACCGCGGTAGTGTCTGTAAATATCGACCAGATCTTATTCGGGACCGGAATCGAGAACCGGGAAGCAGTCGGTGTAGATACAATTTTTACTCCGGAGGTGGGAAATGTCTACTGCTGGGTTCTGGCAACCGGTGCACTGGGGGAAACCCAGATTTCTTTTGTGTGGTATCACGGGGATGAGCAGGTGGCGGAAGTGAATGTGCCGGTCAGGTCAGCCCGCTGGAGATGCTGGACTTCCAAGACCATGATGCCGGATG
>JBIOYE010000001.1:0-11849 GCA_044870015.1 Candidatus Zixiibacteriota bacterium | reverse complement strand
TGACCTGCGGGGTGAGTGTGGTCAGGTTCATTCCGCCTCTGATAATCAATGAAGAGATAGCTGATACGGCTCTGGATATTTTTGAAAAATCGGTCAGAAAAATCTCTTCTCAAAAGAAAAAGTAATGACGGAGATTTTAGCCAAGGTTTACCGGGGGGATACGGTCGAATCGGTTCATTACGGTTCGGTGGCGGTAGTCGACTCTAAAGGCAGATTGGTTTACACGGCCGGTGACCCCCAGTTTTTCACTTACTTGAGGTCATCGGCTAAGCCCTTTCAGACCGTTCCTTTGATTGAATCAGGAGCTGCGGATTACTTCGATTTCTCGGAAAAAGAATTAGCCGTTGCTTCCGGCTCGCACAACGGGGAAAAAATCCACGTAGATGCGGTCAAAAAAATTTTAAAAAAGATCGGTTTATCGGAAAAATATCTGAAATGCGGAACACACACTCCGCTTTATTACACAGCCAAAAATATTATCCCCAAATCTGCCCAGAAATTTTCGGTCTTGCAGCACAACTGCTCCGGGAAACATGCCGGGATGTTAGCTGTTTCAAAACATAAGGGTTTTAATCCCAGAAATTATATTGACCCCAAGCATCCGCTGCAGAAAATGATTCTGAAAGCGGTGGCTGAAATTTGCGAATATCCCCAGAACAAAATTAAAATCGGGATTGACGGTTGCTCGGCTCCCAATTTCGCCTTACCTTTAATCAATATGGCATTAGGATTTGCGCGGCTGATTTCTTCTGATTCCAATCACAGAGAGTCATTGAAAATTATTTTAAATTGTATGAGAAAACATCCAGAGATGGTTTCCGGACAGGGAAGATTAGATTATATTTTAGCCAAAGTTACCAATGGCAAAGTGGTCTCCAAAGCCGGAGCAGAAGCGTTGCAATGCTTCGGAATAGTGGGTGAAAATTTGGGTGTAGCAGTCAGGATTTTAGACGGAAACAATAGAGCCAACGGTTGTGTAGTGGCTGAAGTTTTAAGGCAATTGGGGATTTTAAGCAAGACAGACTTGAAAAAGATGGAAAAATTTGCCTATCCTAAAATAAAAAACTGGTCCGGATTGGAAGTGGGTTATATCAAAACGGATTTTAAATTGAAAAAACATTTTAACTTACCCTTTGTCTCCAGTGAAACTGTTAGTTGAGCCATATAAGATAAAAACGGTTGAGCCGATAAAACTGCTTTCTTTTCCGGAAAGAGAGCAGAAATTAAAACAGGCCCACTTCAATCTATTCAATTTGAAGTCAGAGGACGTTTTCATAGACCTTCTGACTGATTCCGGGACTTCAGCCATGTCGGATAACCAGTGGGCCGGTTTGATGGTAGGGGACGAAGCTTACTCCGGCTCCAAAAGCTACTACAACTTAGAAAAAACAGTGCAGGATATATTTGGCTATAAGCAGGTCATCCCTGTGCACCAGGGTCGAGCGGCAGAGCATATATTTTTCGCCACGGTTTTGAAAAAAGGGGATTATGTTCCCTCCAATACCCATTTTGATACCACCCGCGCCAATATTGCCTATACAGGAGCAGTTCCGGTCGATTTGGTCATCCAGCCCAAGGATTGTGAGCATCCCTTTAAAGGAAATATGGATTTGGAAAGGTTAGAAAATCTAATCAAAAAAGTCGGAAAAGAGAAAATTCCTTTGGCTACTTTGACCATTACCAATAATTCAGTGGGTGGTCAGCCGGTTTCCCTGCAGAATATAAAGGATATGAAGTCTCTTCTCTCCCAATATAAAATTCCCCTATACATCGATGCCTGTCGTTTTGCGGAAAATGCCTATTTCATCAAGAAAAGAGAAAAGGGGTACGAAAATAGATCTATCAAAGAAATCTGCCGGGAGATCTTCTCTTATGCGGAAGGATGTTTGATGTCAGCTAAAAAAGACGGCTTAGCCAATATGGGAGGGTTTTTTGCCTGTAATGATGAAACTCTGGCAGAAAAGGTCACCCATTTTTTGGTTTTATTCGAAGGATTCAGGACTTATGGAGGTTTGGCTGGCAGAGATTTGGAAGCCATCGCCAGGGGTTTGCAGGAAGTTTTGGATGAGGATTATTTATCCTTCAGAATCAATCAGGTGAAATATTTGGGGGACCAGTTGGATAAACTGGGAGTTCCAATAGTTAAACCGACTGGCGGGCATGCAGTTTTTGTGGATGGGGGAGCCATGCTTTCTCACATAAAAAATGAAAATTATCCGGCCCAGGCATTAGCTTGTACTCTGTATAAAGAAGGGGGAGTCCGCTCGGTCGAGGTTGGCGGTTTAATGCTTTCCCGCAAAGATAAAGAAAGCGGAAAAATGATTTTTCCTGATGCTGATTTGGTGCGGTTAGCCATTCCGCGCAGAGTTTACACCAATTCGCATATGGATTATGTGGCTGGGGTTTTTGAAGTGGTTAAAAAGAAGAAAGATAAAGTTAAGGGCTTAAAACTGATTTACGAAGCCCCCTGGTTGAGGCATTTTACGGCTAAGCTGGAAGAGGTTTGATTCTTTATGTCATTCTGAGTCCCGATGAATCGGGACGAAGAATCTCGCACATTTAAAAAAGAGATCCTTCACTGCGTTCAGGATGACAAGTCTGTTTGTTAGGTCTATGACCTCACCCTAACCCTCTCCTACAGGAGAGGGAAAGAATAACATCCTCCCCTAGAGGGGAGGATTAAAGGGGGGGTCAAATTAAATTAAAAGTCGTTTGTAGCGTCCCGTTTTGCACGGGACGCACGCCCTATGTAAAATAGGGCGTTACACTAAATGCCTATGAAAGGGACTTTAGTTAATACAGCCACAGTTATTATCGGCTCACTAATTGGTCTAGCAATTGGGGCTAGGTTTTCTGAAAAAATGAAAACAATTGTCACCTCTGCTCTGGGTTTAGCTACCCTTTTAATAGGTTTCAGGATGGCTTTCAAATCCAATCAAATCTTACTGGTGATTGCCAGCTTAGCCATCGGGGGAATTATCGGAGAACTGCTCAACATAGAGCAAAAGTTGGAAAATATCGGAGAGGTTATTAAAAAAAGAGTCAAGTCGCAATCCGGAAATTTTGTCTTAGGGTTTGTAACCGCCAGCCTGGTCTTCTGCGTGGGTCCCATGACCATCGTAGGGTCTTTAGAAGACGGGATGAGGGGGGATGCTTCGATTCTGTATGCTAAGTCAATGTTAGATGGATTTGCTTCTCTGGCTTTTGCCTCCTCCTTAGGAATCGGGGTCTTATTTTCGGCCCTTATAGTTTTTATCTACCAGGGGCTTTTGACCCTTTTGGGAAGCCAGCTGGCTTTTTTATTGACGGACCATATTATCAATGAATTGACAGCCACTGGGGGCTTATTAATCGTGGGAATCGGGTTATTTCTTTTGGGAATCAAAAAAATTCCGGTGGGAAATTTGCTGCCGGCTCTGGTGATAGTTGTAATTTTAGCTTCAATTTTTAAATAACCAAATCTCAAAACTTTCCGATAATAGTAAAAGTTTCGTATATAAAAAGGAATGAATATGCCGGCTATAACAGTTGAATCCAAAATCTTAGATTTAAGACCCCAGATTGTCCGGGAGAAACTCGGCTCTAAATCCAAAGCCTGCCTTTTGTCTTCACGGGACATTTTCAATGTCATCCGGGATGTTCCGGTTGTGATTATGGCTTGTAATATCAGAATCAAGCATGTTATCCCCGGGATAATGAAAGCGGCTAAAGAATTAGACGCTATAGTAGCTTTTGAATTAGCCAAAACCGAAGGTGGCCTTGATGGGGGTTATACCGGGATGACCCCGGAGATTTTCTTCGATACTGTAGTAGGTTACGCCGAAGAAAGAGGGTTTAGCAAGCCATTTTTTATTCACGCTGACCATCTGACAGTCAAGAATAAATCCCAAGAAGAATTTGACTCCACTCTGCGGTTAATCGAAGCTCAAATCAAAGCCGGATACACATCTTTTGCCCTGGATGCCTCTTTCAATGAACTCAAGGATAATATCGAAATTACCTCCCGAATGGCTTATAAAATTATACCCTATGGCTATGGCTTGGAGACCGAGGTGGGTGAAATAACTCATGCCGGACAAAAAGCTGAAATTACCACGGTGGAAGAGGCGGTAGAATTTATCGAAGGTTTAATTTCCGCCGGTGTGAAGCCGGATGTTCTGGGGATAAATAACGGCTCCAAGCACGGAAATTATCTGCCCGGTGAAGAAGCCACTGTGGATTTGAAAAGAACCGGCGAAATCTATCAAGCCATTAAAAAGTTTCAGGTCAACATAGCCCAGCACGGAACCACCGGAACTCCTTTAGATGTAATCAAAAAGATGCCGGATCTGGGTATCAGAAAAGCCAACGTAGGGACTGAATGGCAGAATATAGCCCACAAGTATTTACCCCAGGATTTATTCTCCGAAATGCAGAAATGGGCTACAGAAAATAAAAAAGATATCAAATTTGCCACCAAAGTGTTCAAAAGAGAAATTGACAATATCGAAAAAAGATCCCGCGAGCAAATCGAACTGAAAGCCTATGAACAGGCCCTGGTATTTCTGGATGCCTTCAGGGCCAGAAAATCGGCTGAAATGGTGGGTTTTAAGCTGACCGGAAATCCGAGATTCTCGCAGTAATTGGCTTGATTTTCAAAGACTTAGCCCCAATTTCCCAAAAAACCACTTGACAAATTGAGGTTTTTCAATAGATTATAGCTGACAAAAGAGGAATGAATATAGAGCAATAGTTAAAGGGTGTTTAAAAAAGAAGAGTTTTCAGGTAGTTAGCGGTGATGTATATATTTAGCCCTTTGACTAGTGCTATTTTTTTAGCCGAGTGTTAGGGCTCTAACACTCGTTTTTATTTATCCAAAGGATGGAAAAAGTTAAGGGAAAATTTAAACTTATAACTTTGGTTGTGGTGCTGATGACAAGCTCAAAAATAATGGCTACCAGCAACGAATATTCGGACTTTAAAATCATTAGCTCTGATGAGACCGGTGTCAATCTGATATATCAGGTGCCGGATTTTGAAAGAAACAGATTGTCGATGAATAATTTATCCTATGATTTAATAGAAGTACAGAAGTCACCTTTGTCAAAAGAAAAAGGAAAACCACAAATTCCAGTGAGAATCATTGCCTCAGGAATTCCTCCGGATGGCAATGTGGAAGTTACAGTTTCAGATTTCAAATTCAAGGAGATTTCACAAGTGAATTTGGCCCTGGCTGATACTTTGGGAGGAGATTTCTCACCCCCCGAAAAGAAGACTTTGTTTCCATCTAACTACGCAACTTCAGACCAATTCTATCCTCAAAATTTAGTGGAAGTGGAAAAGATAATGTGGGTCAGAAATCAGAAAGTCGCCAGAGTTAGAATTTTCCCAGTCCAGTATAATCCAGCCAGAAACACAGTCAGGTATTATTCGGAAATAAGCTTAAAAGTGAACTTTATCGGGCCAAAAACGCAGAGCTTGCCTCAAGAAAAAGACAGCTTCGATAAGATTTTTCAGAATATGCTGATTAATTATGAACAGGCCAAAAACTGGAGAAAGTCACAGACCTCGACACCGAATTACTTTCCTTCCAATCCTTTGGCTAGTTCGGTCAACTGCTACAAGATTATCACCAGAGAAGATGGCTTGTACAGGATTGATGCTGCGACATTACAATCGGCCGGCATAGATATCAGCCAGATTGACCCCCGAACCATTCAGATTTTTAACGGAGGCGGCAAGGCCCTGCCTTTGAGCAATTTCGTTCCCAGACCGGCCTTGCAAGAATTAGCCATCCAGGTAGCCGGAGAAAATGACGGGGTTTTTAACAGTTCGGATTACATTCTGTTCTACGGCCGGTCGGTCAGCAACTGGGATTACGATTCGGTCAATAACCAGTACAACCGCTATACCAATAACTACACCACCCAGAATGTGCACTGGCTGACCTGGGGGGGAAGTTTTCCCAACAAAAGAATGGCTTTTAAAGACGGCAGTTTGGCTGATTCCAACCCGGTTATGGTGAATAAGACAAAATCCAGATTACATCTTGAGAATGACACCCATTTAGCAGTCATCAACGGTGAAATTTTTGATTATTCCCGCTGGTTCTGGCTGACCACTCAGAACGCCAGCCTGTTTTTATCTTTAAGCGGAATTATCACTTCCGATACCGCCAGACTCAAAGTCAATGCCCGTTTTGTTCCCCCAACTATCACAGTAAATTCCGACCCGACTGTAATCACCAGAATTTTTGGAGACACCACCGAAGCTAAAACCGCCAGTCTGATTGAAGGTTTGAATCAGATTGAGCTCAATTTCTCCCGGGTTGCATATATCGATTATTACGAAGTAGAGTATTCCAGCCGAGCCGAAGTGAGAGACGGACAACTATTTTTTGAATCGCCGGATTCATCCGGAGTTTTGCAGTATAACGTCACAGGAATAACTTCCACCTTTAGCTTGCTGGATGTCACCGACTTATTTTCTGTCAAACAGATTACCAATTATCAATTGGCCGGAAGCAATCTTAGTTTTCAGGACACCCTTTTAGCCAATCAGAAAAAGAGATTTTATCTGGTGGCGGACAATAGACAGAAAACTCCTCTATCTATTTCACCAGCGGTTTTTGCCAATCTCAAAGATACTTTGGACCCATCAAATGCCGCAGATTTCATCGTTATTTCCCACCCCAGTTTTTTGAATAATTTTTCTTCCTTTTTAAATTTAAGACAGAATCAGCATAGAGTGAAACTTGTCAACGTGGAAGATATCTACAATGAATTTTCCTGGGGGCTATTTGACCCGATGGCTATCAGAGATTTTCTAAAATATGCTTTTGAAAACTGGACCAAGCCAGCTCCGGCCTGGGTGCTTTTGGTGGGGGATGGAACTTATGATTACAGAAATTTAACCGGAGCAGGTAGTGTCACATATCTTCCACCTCTGGTTTTACCGGGTTCAGTGGCGGATGACAATTATATTTATTTCGGCGCCTATGGGTTTTTAGATTCAGATTCCAGCATCGGAACAGACAGGGGAATAGATATGGTGGTGGGGAGATGGCCGGTAAAAACTACCGAGGATGTGGATATTGTCTCCCATAAAGTTTCAGAATACGAAACCAATCCGGAGTTGGGACCCTGGAGAAATCTGATTACATCCATCGCCGATGATGAATTCAACCGGAATTCGGACGGAACTTTAACCGAAAGATATCATACCGATGATGCCGAAGTTTTAGCCAAAGTCCATACTCCCAGCAGTTTCAATTTCAACAAAGTTTATTTAATGGAATACCCCTTGGATTTTAATTTAAAAAAACCTCTGGCTGAAGAGGCCGTAATCAAAAGCTTTAACGAGGGTAGTTTGATAGTCAACTATTTGGGTCATGGAAACCCGGATGTCTTAGCCCACGAATGGGTTTTCAGAAGAACCTCGGACATTCAGCGTTTAACCAACAAAAGAAAATTGCCTTTAATTTACGTAGCCAGTTGCTCAATCGGATTTTTCGATAATCCTTTTTCGGAAGGGATGGGGGAGGAGTTTTTGCGCACTCCGGATAAAGGCGGAGTAGCCGTAATTTCCGCCACCAGACCGGTGTACGCCACGCCCAACAAAACCCTGAATTATTTGGTCTATGACATTCTTTTACCCTCTGATTCTCTGACTATCGGGGAAGCTTTATACGTCGCCAAATTCTTAAGACAGCCCAATTTCAATGACCGGGAATTTATCTTTTTCGGCGACCCTTACACTAAATTAGGCAGTCCCAAGTTAAGGGTCAATTTCACCTCAGTCACTCCGGACACTTTAAAGGCCTTATCCCGGGTGACTGTTCAAGGTGAAGTTCTAGATAGCTTGGGAAATATCAAAACCGATTTCAACGGGACCATGTTTTTGCAGGCCTTTGATGCGGAAAGAAAGCGAACTCATCTGATTGAAGCCAATCAAGACAAAGTAAATTATACTTTACCGGGTAATTCCATCTTTAGGGGAACCTTCCCGGTCTCAGCTGGTCAGTTTCAAGCTCAATTCATAGTCCCCAGAGATATCAGCTACGGCGGAAGTAATGCCAAAATTTCAGCGTATGTTTATGACCAAACCACAGACGGTGCCGGAGTTCATGATTCGTTGAATATCTCGGGTTCAGACACTACCGTAAACGATAGCGTTGGTCCTACCATAGATATTATTTTTACTAACATACCTGGGTTTATAGATGGTGACCAGATTCCCCAAAATTCTGAAACTCAAATCGTAATCTCGGATTCTAATGGTATCAATATTACGGGAGAACTGGGGCATGGGATAACTTTGAGTTTGAACGATAACCCCTCCAGCACTTTTGATATAACCAGCCAGTTTGAATATGATTTGGGTAATTTTCAAAAAGGGAAAGTGACATTCAGCTTACCCAATTTAACACCCGGGTCAAATTTTGTAAAAATAAAAGCCTGGGATAACCTGAATAATTCCACCATCAAAAAAGTCACTTTTCAAACCGCCCAAGCCGGAGAATTCCAGATCACAGAGCTTTTAAATTATCCCAATCCCTTTTCTTCTCAAACCAATTTCACCTACAAACTGACGGAAGAAGCCGAGGTGGAAATAAAAATTTACACTTTGTCCGGAAAGCTGATTCGGACCCTTAAAAATGCTTCCGGACTGGCAGATTACAACTATAACACGGTCTGGGACGGAAAAGACCAGGACGGAGACCAGGTGGCCAGCGGGGTTTACATTTTTAAAGCCCTTGCCAGAAGCAAAGCTTCAGGAAATAAAAAATCAGAGGCTTTGGGGAAAGCGGTGGTAAAGAGATGAATCTCAATTGGGTTGCAAGTTTGAAAAATTTGACTTATTTTAGGGGGCAGAAAAAACCTGAAAATCATACTCCCCCACTAATTTTGAACGTTTTTAGGAGGTTTAAATGATACCAAAGAAATCTGTATTGCTGATGATTAGTTTAATCATCATATGTTTATTTCTAGTCAACTTAGGTGAGCTAAAAGCCAGCACCAGCCAATCGGCAGTGCTCTTTTTAAGAATTGCAGCCGGTGCCAGAGCAGCCGGAATGGGAGAGTCATTTGTGGCCATTGCCGATGACGCCACAGCCACTCACTGGAATCCGGCCGGCTTAGGGCTTTATCCTCTGACCAGCACCTGGTTGGAATATCCCATGAATGCCCGGGTGGCCCTAAAAGCTTTGGCCCTGACCAAAAATGACATCCCGGATAACAATTACCGCAGGTTTGACGTGTGGGGAATAACCGACACCGATTTATATAAATGGGATGGCCTCGGCTGGAAAAATTGGGACAATTATAAATTGACCGCTGATCAGAGCCTGGCTGATTTATTAAAACAGATTACCGGAGTCCAGGAACAGGAAAAGCTGACCCAATTACAGGACCAAGTAGCTGCTTTTAACAGCGGAAGTTCCAAAGAAGAATTGCAGTCGATCACTGCCGGTCTGAATGTGCTGGTTTTGGACGATTATTCACACCGCCTGGAGCTAAAATCTCTTCTCAACGACGTCTTAGTGACTTGGGAGAAATCGGCTTTAGATAAAAATAATTTCGGAGATTTCTTACAGGTGAGCAGGCAAGCTCTCTCCGACAGCCAGCTGACCAAACTCGAAAGCGATAAAATACTGTTTGCTCTGGAAAAATCCATGATAAGAGGGGGTGTATCGGAAGTTAATATTCCCTACCAGGTCTTGTTTCAGGACAGCTTAACCGGCCTGGCTTCGGACGATGATAATTCACTCTGGGTGGGAACCAAAAATGGTCTGTACAACTATGACAAAAACAAATGGAGAAGATTTGGGACTGCGGAAGGACTGATGAATGAGAAAATATCAGCCCTAGGTTCTATGCCCGGAGAAAACCGGGTCTGGCTGGCTACTGAACAGGGGCTAATCAGATTTGACGGGAGAAGTTTTTCAATCTTGGATTTTTCGCAGGGTAAGGATACCGAACCGATTCAGCACATCGTGATAAGAAACGACCGGGACCTGTGGTTAGCCGGCAGAAATGATTTATATCATTATAACGGCACCACCTGGGAGACCTCTGCCAAATACACGGTTAAAGTCGGAGATAACTTGGAAAAAATCGCCAAGAAGTTTTTAGGAAATGAAGGGGACAAAAAAGTGGCCGTTGCCATACAAGCCATAAAAAAACACAATAACCTGACGGATGATAATGTGACACCGGCCCAGGTTATAAAGATACCCTTGGCTTTAGCTTTGGAAGGAGACATAACCAGCATAGCCATCGATAAAAATGGAAACCTGTGGGTGGGAACCGAGATGGGAGTCAAGAGGTTCGACGGTGAAAGATGGAGCAGTTTTGGATACCTTAAGTATGTTGTGCCGGAAAACCAAACTGTAGACCAGTTAGCTGCGAAATTTTTGGATTCTCAGGACCCGGAAAAAATTAAAATACTCTCCGACCGAATCCGAAGCTACAACAAATTAGAGTCCGACAGCTTAACCAAAGGTTCGGTCGTCTACATTTACCGCAACGTGGCCGGAAGTAGAATCTTATCCCTACTGACCCCCAACGGGGAAGATTGCTATGTGGGGACAGAGTTTGGAACCTTGAAATATTCCGGCGGAATCTGGAATCGCTATTATCATGCCGGATTGGACCGAGCCAAGACTCATTCAATGATCTATAAAGACGGTGAGATGTGGTTCGGCTCGGAAGGGAAGATAGTGGTTTACGCCCACGCTAAAAAACAGCTAACCGTCATGTACGCCAACTGGCTGCCGGAATTAGCCACTGATTTATACTATGCCTACGCTTCCTACGTGCACCATATGGAGGGGTGGGGAACCATCGGAGCCAACATCACCTATTTGTCCTTAGGCAAATCTACCCGCACGGATGAGTTTGGCAATGAATTGGGAGTTTTTGACAGCTACGATGCAGCCTTAAGTTTGTCTTATGGAACCCTGTTTTCGCCCAATCTGTCCTTGGGAATGAGTGCCAAGATAATTTACTCGAATCTTTCGGCCGTGGGTGCCGGTAGAGAGCAAGGTTCAGGGAAAGGAAATTCCTTTGCCATCGACGCCGGATTTATTTACAAAACCTATAGAAACAAACTGACCATAGCCGGGGCCCTGACCAATCTGGGACCGGACATAACCTACATAGACGCCGATCAATCTGACCCGCTCCCCCGCAATCTGGCTATCGGAATCGCTTACAAGCTCTTCGATACCCCCTATAATCGCCTGACAGCCATTTTTGAAATCAACAAGGAGTTGGTGGGAGTAGGAGATGGAATCTCCACCGAGGTAAAAGAGGCGGTAGAAAATATCGGTCTGGAGTACTGGTACGGCAGTTACGTGGCTTTCCGGGCCGGGTATATTTATGACCGGACCGGGGACGTCAAAACACCCACTTTCGGAGCCGGTTTGCAATACAGCAATTATCATTTTGATTTTGCCTATATTCCGGCCAGAGCCGGGTTAGCTCTATCTAACCAGATGAGATTTTCTCTGACCGCCAAATTTTAAGTTGTCAACCCAGGAATTTTTAGGATTTTAATTTGAAGAAAAATTTTTTAGTTTTAATGTGGCTAAGCTTAGCTTGTCTTTCGGCTAACTCTATAATTGAGGGAGCAGATAAAGTTTATACCATTAAAAAGGTAACCCCAGCCACCAAAGAAAAGGTTTACTCGCAAAAAAAGGGAATTTTCAAAAGTTTCATCTCTGAAAAAAATCTTTTGGGATTGAAAAGAAAAACTCCTTTCGGTTTACCTGAGATAAGTGCCGAACCGACACAGGTTAAGACCATCAGAATCTTAGCCATCAAGGTGGAATTTGAAAACGAAAACCCGGATGACCCCACCACTACTGG